>NZ_CP064295.1:0-300000 GCF_015476115.1 Aegicerativicinus sediminis
TCACATATTTGTCAGGTCAAAAATTCACAAGGGAACCTCTAATTTCTCTTTTTTTTTGCTAAATCTAACTAACAACAACTTATAAAATATTTGTATTAGAATGAATGTAACTGCGGAATCGGTTTGGAAAAACTGTCTATCATTTATAAAGGACAACATCCAACCGCAAGCCTTCAAAACTTGGTTCGAACCGATCAAAGCAGTGAAGCTTTCCAACAACGCTCTAAGTATCCAAGTTCCCAGTAAATTTTTCTATGAATGGCTAGAGGAACATTATGTTAAAATACTTAAAGTGGCTCTGACCAAAGAATTAGGGGAAACTGCCAAATTGGTGTATGTCATTAAAATGGAAAACACCTATGGCAATAAACAACCTTTTACCGAGAAGATACCTAGCTCCAACAGAGGTGCGGTAAAATCTCAAGATGTTGATATACCCCTTAATAACAAAAGTCCAGAACTAAAAAACCCTTTCATTATACCGGGTATTAGAAATGTAAAGATTGAATCTCAGCTAAACCCGTCCTATAATTTCGATAATTTCTTGGAGGGTGATTCTAACAGGCTGGCTAGAAATGCAGGTTTGGCGGTAGCTAATAAACCTGGAGGAACTTCATTCAACCCTTTATTAGTATTCGGCGGTGTTGGTTTAGGCAAAACGCATTTAGCTCATGCCATTGGTATCGAAATAAAAGATAAATATCCTGAAAAAACGGTATTATATATTTCCGCGGAAAAATTCACACAACAGTATATAGATTCGGTAAAAAAGAACAATCGAAACGATTTTATTCATTTCTACCAAATCATTGATGTGTTGATTATTGATGATGTACAGTTTCTATCAGGAAAATCAGGAACCCAAGACGTTTTCTTCCATATCTTCAACCATTTACATCAAAATGGAAAACAAGTAATACTTACGAGTGATAAGGCACCTGTAGATATGCAAGATATAGAACAGCGTTTGTTATCGAGATTCAAATGGGGATTATCTGCTGAATTACAAACCCCTGATTTTGAGACCCGTGTTTCCATCCTTAAAAATAAATTATATAGAGATGGAGTGGAGATGCCAGAGGAAATAATTGAATATGTTGCCAAAAATATCAAAACAAATGTTCGGGAGCTTGAAGGCGCAATTATTTCTTTGATAGCTCAGTCGTCTTTCAATAAAAAGGAAATTACCTTAAATCTTGCCAAGGACATTGTTGAGAAATTTGTAAAAAACACCAAGAGAGAGGTTTCTATAGACTATATACAAAAAGTAGTTTCAGACTATTTCCAAATGGATGTGAGCACCCTACAGTCTAAAACTAGGAAAAGGCATATTGTACAGGCGAGGCAATTAGCAATGTTCTTTGCGAAAAAATTTACCAAGGCATCATTGGCTAGCATAGGTTCACAAATAGGTAAAAGGGATCATGCAACAGTTCTCCATGCATGTAAAACAGTTGACAATTTATCTTCAACTGATAAGCAGTTTAGAAAATATGTTGAAGATCTATCTAAAAAATTGTCTCTTTAATTAAATTCCTATGAAAAAGATTTTGATGGTGTGCCTGGGAAATATTTGTCGGTCACCATTGGCGCATGGTATTTTAGAATCCAAACTACCATCTAATGACTTTTTTGTAGACTCTGCCGGAACCGCCAATTACCATGTTGGAGATTTACCAGATCAGCGTTCCATTGAAGTAGCCCGTAATAATGGTTTAGATATAACTGATCAAAGAGGAAGACAATTTAAGGTAAGAGATTTTGATGATTTTGATCATATCTATGTAATGGATCAATCAAATTATGCAGATGTAATTTATTTGGCCAGAAATGAAGATGACCGAAATAAGGTCAAGTTAATATTAGAAGAATTATATCCAAATTCTGGCACTGAAGTTGCGGACCCGTATTATGGAGGCCGCAAGGGCTTTGATATTGTTTTCCAACAATTAGATGAAGTTTGTGAGATTATTGCGGATAACTTAATTAGAAGTTAATATTTACAACTAAATAAAGGGTTTGAAAGAGCTTGGCAAACTTTACTTAATTCCGACACGATTGGGAGATAATCCCCCATTAGAAGTTTTGCCCATATCCATTAAAAAGATCATTGAGCTTGTTGATGATTATATAGTTGAAAACGAAAAATCTGCACGAAGGTTCATTAAAAAAATATGCCCAAGGAAACCTCAGCCTAAATTAAATCTTTATCCACTCAATAAATACTCTAAGCAGGAAGAGATCATTAGCTATCTAAATCCTTGCTTAGAAGGTAAGAATATGGGGCTACTTTCGGAAGCAGGTTGCCCAGGAATTGCTGATCCAGGTGCAGACATCGTAAAATTAGCACATGAGCAAGGTATTCGTGTTGTTCCATTGGTAGGACCCTCTTCAATAATTCTAGCACTTATGGCGTCTGGAATGAATGGCCAAAATTTTGCATTTAATGGTTATTTACCAATTGATCTCAAAGAGAAAAGGCAAGCTCTCAAAGCTTTAGAGAAAAAATCAGCTGAAGAAGGTCAGTCTCAAATTTTTATTGAAACTCCATACCGCAATAATAAAATTCTTGAGGATCTAATATCCATTTTGCATCCGGATACAAGAATTTGTGTAGCTTCCGATTTAACGTTACCTACTGAATTTATAAATACCCAGTCAGCGGGCAATTGGAAAAAAATAAAGATTGATTTGCACAAACGCCCATCAATCTTTATTATTCAAAAGGATTAAAAATATTCCACTTATAGCATTGCTTTAGCGTATCTATCCGGAATAATTGAAGACGTATCATAGCCTGAAAATTTCTTCAAATAAGTCCGAACAGTTGTTCCGAATGCATCCGAAAAATCATCCCTGCCATAGGAGCGAAGAAACTTCTTCACACTTCCCGGTCCAGCCAAATGGGCAGCGGCTAAAATGCCAGATTCGGTTACAGTAACCCCTTTAATTTTTTTGCCTACAAAACGATTAATATCTTTTCTTAATATCCATTTGTTTCGTGCGGCATTAGCCAAAAAGGCTTTTTCTTGTAATTCAGGGTTATTTAGGAATAAATCAATATTGTCTATACCAATTAATTTTAGTGTCCCACGACCAAATTGGTACTTCCCTAAATAACCAAATGTATTAACGGCAAAATAATTTCCTCGTGATTCCTTAAATGCAACAGCTTCTTTAAAGCCTACATAACAATTGCCCAAAAATGGACTAAAGTTAAAGTCTAAAGAGTCTATTTGATTGTCAAAAAGAGGTTGGACGGTATGGACAAACGCCAAATCGTCTTCCACTTTGTCGTCAGAATCACTCTGAATTGAAGGAATTGGAGTGTTCCGTATCGGTAATTTCGGCATTTCAACCGGTCGATTCATCGATAGTGCGATTATTACAAAAGCACTGATAGCTAGAGGGATAGCAACATAATTAGTCAGATTCTTGATCATAATAGTTATGTTTGTAAGCCCTAAAACTCCCTAGATTTCGAGGCTTAATTTTTAGGGGTGCAAAGGTAAAACAATTCCTAAAAACTTCAAAACAAATCGATTAAAGGCTTTAAAAGTAGATAGGATGAACCAAAACCTCTTTTTTATCGTTAAACTCCACTGTCGTAAATGGCAATTTTATTAGGTTTAATACGTCAAAAACGGTTCGCAGAAAATGTGACTTTGTAGGAATTTTCGACAAATCTAAATCTAAACTAAGATAATATTGCCTATAGCGATCCTGTGGGTACAGGCCAGATTCTTCTGAATTGTAAGAGCCTGTCAGCATACCATGTCCACCATATCCGATAGCAAAATTAAGCCACTTCGGAAAATTGTCCCATTTTGTAAATGACTGTATATTGAAACTTAACCAATAAGTCTGACCGTTATAATCCTTTAGAAATTCTTCTTGCAAACCATCTCCTAAAGTTCCAGGCCGTTGTCTTGCAAAATCAGTTGAATGGTAGGAATACTTCAACAGAATCCGCTGTTCATTCCATAAAAACTCCTGACCCAAAAATAAGCCCGTTCCTAATGCATTGGCGGCCATATCAGACCAAGAATAACCCCACTCCTTAGAATAACCATCAAGAACTTCTATGGTTGACACATAAGAAAAGCCAATAAAAGCACCATATAAAGATGCTTTTGATTTATCAATACCACTCCATGAAAATAGATTAGAACTTAATCTAGAAAGTTGGTAAGTAGAGTATACATGCCCGGCTTTGTCCACTTGCAACCATTGTCCAAAATCATTAGTTGTATGAAACTTAGATTTATCGTAGTCCTTATACCAAAATGTATTTAAAGCAAACAAAGATCCTGTATAAAATAAACCTTGACCCAACATCACAGTTGTTAGTCGTTTTTGGTTTAAACTATCGCTAGGCTTTAAAAAGCTGGTAGAATCTTCTTGGGCATGCGTATAAAAAGAGTAGAGTGTAAAAAGAAAAACAACAATCAATCCTTTAAACCTCACTTCTTAATACCTTGACTGTTTAAATAGGCATGATAGGCTCTGGCATTGGCATTATGCTGTGCAAGTGTAGTAGCAAACTTATGGTAACCAAGTCTTTCTGGATCCGCTGAAAAATATAGATAATTATGCTTTTGATAATTCAATACTGCCTTAATTGCTGATAAATCTGGCATTGCAATTGGCCCAGGTGGCAATCCAGGATACATGTAAGTATTATAGGGAGAATTAATTTCTTTATGAACGTTCAAGACCCTTTTAATAACAGTATTCTTATATTCAGGAAGTTGATAAGCTGCAAATTTTAAGGTAGGGTCAGCTTGTAAAGCTATCCCCCTTTTTAGTCTATTGATATAGACACCTGCAACTATTGGTTGCTCATCTGCTTTTTTTGATTCTTCATAAACTATAGATGCCAAAGTCATTACTTCAACAGGACTCAATCCAATTTCCTCCGCCATCGCCATGCGGTCATCTGTCCAAAATTTATCATATTCCTTTTTCATTCTATCCCGAAACCCATCGGCATCGGTATTCCAGAAAAATTCATATGAATTAGGCAAATACATTGCAATTGCGGTTTGTGATTCAAAACCATTAGATTCCAAAAATTCAGAATTAAGAATTGAGGAAATTAAACTGAGGCTATCAGCTTCAATCTGTTGCCCAATTCTTCCAGCTAATTCTCCAATCGTATTTTGATTATTAAATGAAACCGTTATAGGGATATTTTTACTTCTTATGGAATTAATAATTTCATTGTTATTCATTCCTTTAACAATCCTGTATTTCCCGGCTTTAATATTGGCAGTATACTGTTTACGTTGCGCCAAGGCATCAAAAGTTTCAATGTCACCAAGCAATGGTTCCAATTGCCCCCTTACATCTTGGTAATCCGCATCAGTCTGTATAAAAATAAAGGCCTCTTCATTATTGAAGGCGGTATTTGGGCTCAACATTGCCGAATATACGTAATAGGCTAAATAAGCAGCTACGGCCAACCCGACTAGGGCAATTACCCATAAAATTTTTTTAATGTACATTTTTAACGGATCAATTGATATAAAAATTCATTTTGAAATTCCCCATCATTATAATTCCAATCCTTTTTTAGCCCAACCTTTTCAAATCCTAAACTTTCAAAAAGCTTAATACTAGACAAATTATCCTCTAATATATTGCAGTAAATCTGATGCAGACCCAAATACTTAAAACTATATTTCAACAATAGATCAAGTGCCTCCTTTCCAAACCCCTTGCTCCTATTCTTTTCATCCTTTATAATAATACCGACTCCAGCTCTTTTATTTTTGAAATCAAAATCAAATAAATCTATTAAGCCTAAAGGTTTACTTGTCTTGTCCTCGATAAGTAATCTTAGCTGTTTTACTTCAAAAATGTCTTTATGGGCATTCTTCAAATATTCCCGAATTGTAAATAAAGAAAACGGGGTAATACTATTACTTAAATGCCATAACGACTCATCGTTTTCAATCTGGTAAACAAAATCTAGATCTTCTGGTTCTAAAGGCCTTAAATTTATTTGGGTTCCTTTTAAAGTATTCATCACAATTCGCCTTTAAAAACCTGCTTGGCGGGACCAATTAACCAAACATTTGTATATTTCTCACCATGATTATTAAATCGAATCATGAGATTACCCCCTGGAGTTTGGATATAAACTTCATTTCCATCAAACATTTTTAGGTAATTCATAGCAATTCCCACGGCAGTTACACCTGTCCCACAAGACAAAGTTTCATCCTCTACCCCTCTTTCATAGGTACGAACTGCAAAAGTGTCATCTGAAATCTTTTTTACAAAATTGACGTTTGTCCCCTTTTCCTTAAACCGTTCTGAGTATCTAATTTTCCTTGCTTCATTAAGAATATCCATTTCATCCAAATTTTTGTGTTGTACCACAACATGGGGTGACCCAGTGTTTAAAAATGAATGATCTGAGGAGTTATCAATCTCCTCAACATCAAGCATCTGAAGCTCCACAATCCCTTTATTAATGCGCGCTCTGTGCGGACCATCGACTGCCTCAAAAACAGTTTCAGATTCGATAATCCCTAAAAATTTTGCAAAGGCAACCAAGCATCTTCCTCCATTACCACACATGGTACTTTCATTACCGTCTGAATTGTAATAAACCATTTTAAAATCATAATCTGGATGGTTTTCTAACAAAATTAGACCATCGGCCCCGACCCCAAAACGTCTATCGCAAATTGATTTGATACGATTGGTATCATTTTTGTCAAAATGAAGCGAACGGTTATCTATAATGACAAAGTCATTGCCAGTACCTTGATATTTGTAAAATGTTGTTGCCATAAGTGGGCACAAATATAAACATTAAAGGTTTTTTAAAGTGCTGTTAAAATGTAGTTAAACAGCATCTAGGCAAAATAATCGTTTCAATAAAACAGTAATTTTAATCGTTATTCCATAAAATAAACCAAATAAAAAATGAAAAAGGTTCTTACTCTGGTATTGGTTTCGATATTAGGCGGAATAATGGCTTTGACCGCCGATCATTACCTACATGACAATTCCGATGATTTAAATCAGGAATCAGATTCTTTACCGTCTTTTACAATTCCAACTTCGTTTGGTACGACAAATACATTTTTGACTGCTGAAGCTCCCGATTTTGTAACAGCAGCTGAGAAATCTGTGCATGCGGTAGTCCATGTTAAAAATACTGCCATCCGTTCTTCCCCAAGCTCTTTAGAGGATTTAATCTTTGGTGGTGGTGCTCCAAGAGCACAGATCGGTACCGGTAGTGGTGTTATAATTTCACCAGATGGATACATTATAACAAATAACCATGTAATAGCGGGTTCACAACAAATTTCCATAACTACTAATGATAATAAAATCTATGAAGCTGAACTAATAGGTACTGACCCAAAAACAGACATTGCTGTTTTGAAGATAAACGCCAATGACGATTTACCATATATTATTATTGGCGATTCAGACCAAGCAAAAATTGGTGAATGGGTTTTAGCCGTTGGAAACCCTTTTAATCTAAATTCCACTGTTACAGCGGGAATCATAAGTGCTAAGTCTAGAGATTTAACAGGCAATAATTCCCAATCCTTTATACAAACGGACGCAGCGGTTAATCCAGGAAATTCTGGAGGTGCTCTGGTAAATACCAAGGGTGAATTGATAGGCATTAATACTGCCATCAGCTCACAAACCGGTTCTTATATAGGTTATTCCTTTGCCGTACCTAGCAATATAGCTCGAAAGGTATTGGAAGATATCATGGAATATGGAACAGTACAAAATGGAATGTTAGGAGTTGCAGGAACTAGTTTAAACAGCAAATATGCTGAACAATTAAAGGTTGCAACTTCCGAAGGGTTTTATGTAGGGTCCGTAGAAAGTGGTTCTGGCGCCTATCGAGCAGGAATCCAAGAAGGAGATGTCATTACAAAATTGGATAATATCTCAATCAACAAATTTTCTGATCTGAAAGGATATTTAGATACCAAACGACCAAAAGATGTTGTGTCTGTAACTATCTTAAGAGATGGTAACTTCAAAGTAATTCCTGTTACACTCGAAAAGATTAACTCTATACAATTGCCAATTATTGGTACAGTTAAAGATGCCAATAAGGAGGAATTAAGAAAATACGGAGTAGATTATGGCGTGAAGATTTCTGCTTTGAGCCCAAAGTACGCAGATTCCTGGAGAAAAAATGGCGTTACAGAAGGCAGCATTGTTACGGCGATAAATGATCGCAGGGTTAATAGTGTTGAGGACGCAAAACAAATCTTGGAATCTAAGTCTAGTAATGATCCTTTAAAGTTTGAAGTGATTAACAACCGTGGTGAAAAGGAAACATATTATTGGCGATAAAAACCAATAATTCACTACAAAATATAGCCTCTTAATTGATTAAATTAAGAGGTTTTTTTATTTCTAATTATGCTTTACGAAAACGTTTGAAATATATTACTTTTGCAAAAAATTTTTAAAAATCATTTAACCTTTAATTTCAACTTTTATGACTCTTAATGGTGTCTATGAAAAAGAATTGGCATTTCAAGCCGATCGTCGCCGTGCAACGGTAGAATTCATTAAAATCGTTAGCGATTTGTGGTACGAAAAATCTATTGAATTGGTTCTATTTAGAAATCAACTTATAGATAGAAATGTCAGCGAAATATTAAATCTACATGAATATGCTGGAGCATTTGTACAAAAGCCTATTTCAATTTTCGATTCAGTTGAAATTGCACAGGCTATCAAAAAACTAGATATTCCCCCAGCAAAACTCGATATTGGAAAATTGACGTATGAGTTTCATCTAGAAGATCAGAAATATTCCACAGCAACAGCTTTTGTTGCCAATAAATTAAAGGATGCCAAAAATTATGGAACCATCCAACCTAAGGATGTTGTGCTTTATGGTTTTGGAAGGATAGGTCGACTACTTGCTAGAGAACTACTGAGAAGAACCGGGAAAGGGTCTCAAATGCGCTTGAGAGCTGTAGTTGTTAGAGGAAATATTGACCAAACTAGCCTTGAAAAGAGAGCCTCCCTTCTAAGAAATGATTCTGTACATGGCGAATTTCCAGGGACTGTTACTACAAGTATAGAGTCGCAATCTTTAATAATAAATGGAACAACTGTAAAATTTATTTCAGCTAACAATCCCGAAGATATCGACTACAACTCTTACGGAATTCAAGATGCTCTTATAATAGACAACACTGGAGCATTTAGAGATGAGACTGCACTACAACGACACTTAAAGGCAACAGGAGTTAGTCAAGTTCTTTTAACTGCTCCAGGCAAAGGCATCCCGAATATTGTTCATGGAGTTAACCATAAATTGTATGATCCGACTACCAACAATATTGTATCTGCAGCTTCATGTACCACCAATGCCATTACACCTATTTTAAAGGCAATAGATGACACATACGCCGTAGTTTCAGGACATATTGAAACCATTCACGCTTATACCAATGACCAGAATTTGGTTGATAATTTTCATTCTAAATACCGAAGGGGTCGTGCAGCTGCATTAAATATGGTAATCACTGAAACAGGGGCTGGTAAGGCAGTTTCGAAGGCTCTTCCAAACTTGGAAGGAAAGTTGACTTCAAATGCAATAAGGGTTCCCGTTCCAAATGGTTCATTGGCTATTTTAAATCTTAATCTAGGCACCAACACTAGTATTGAAGGCATTAATGCCACCCTTAAAAAATATGCATTAGAGGGCGATTTGGTTGAACAGATTAAATATGAAATTAATGATGAATTAGTTTCAAGTGACATAGTTGGAAGTTCAGCACCTTCTATTTACGATAGCAAAGCAACAATTGTTAATACTGAAGGCAACAATGCCATATTGTATATATGGTACGATAATGAATATGGCTATAGTCAACAAGTTATAAGATTGGCAAAGTATGTTTCTAAAGTAAGAAGATATACTTATTATTAAATTTATAATTTTTGAACGTCTAAATCATTATACGGTTCGTATATACCCTAGCCTCGTAAATACGAGGCTATTTAATTAAACATCACTAGATAATTAGTATATTCACAAAATTAAAAACTCTAAAACTACAACAAGACTTAAAATGAGGCATTTAAAGCTTTTTTTACTGTGCAGTGTTAGCGCCCTTTTTATCAATTTCAATGCCCAGGCACAAAAAAGAGACACAGAAGATGAAGGCCTTTCATTAGATGGAAGCCCTATTGATGGACAATTTGAATACATCATTAAAAAATCTAATTCCTACAAGGATTACAAGGTTGTTAAAAAGAACATGTTAGAGACTTTAAAGTCTCATACCATGGATACCCTAAATGCAGTTAGAAAGGATTTAGTAGATACTCAGCAAAAGGTTGACGAACAGGCCACCGAAATTTCCAACTTAAAGACAGATCTTGCTAGCACCACTGATAATCTCAATAAGACTAAAGAAGAGAAAGACAGCATGGCTTTGTTTGGTATTCAAATGAGTAAAGGAGGATATAATGTATTAATGTGGAGTATCATCGGCATACTGTTTGCTCTATTGTTGCTTTTCATTTATAAATTTAAAAATAGTAATGCGGTAACTCGACAAGCAAAAATTGCCTTGGCAGAAACAGAGGAAGAGTTCGAGGAACACCGAAGAACAGCTTTGGAAAGAGAACAAAAAGTTCGCCGACAATTACAAGATGAGCTTAATAAGCAAAAAAAGATGTAATTAAAGAACTTATTTAAGATATAAACCTGTAAGCCAACTTACAGGTTTTTTTTATTTGTTAGGCGTAATTTTATTCACTTCAAAATTGAAATCAATTGGAAATAAAATTAGTTTAGGATATTTGCAAAAGAATAAGATAAGATGAGAATAGACATTATAACTGTTGTTCCAGAACTATTAAAAAGTCCATTTGAAGCTTCTATTTTAAAAAGAGCTATCGATGCTGGCCATGTTGAGGTTTATGTTCACAATTTGAGGGATTATGCAACTGACAATTATAAATCAGTGGATGATTACCAATATGGTGGAGGCGCCGGTATGGTTATGCTTATAGAACCAATAGACGCTTGCATTTCTAAACTAAAGTCGGAAAGATCCTATTCTGAAATTATTTACATGACTCCAGACGGGGAAACATTTGACCAGAAAATGGCAAATTCCCTATCCTTAAAAGAGAATATCATTATCCTTTGCGGCCACTACAAAGGGGTAGACCAAAGAGTGAGAGATAGCTTAATAACAAAGGAGATTTCCATAGGAGATTTTGTGTTGTCTGGAGGAGAATTAGGAGCAGCAGTTGTATGTGACGCAATTATTAGGCTAATTCCTGGAGTTTTGGGTAATGAAACTTCAGCACTTACAGATTCATTTCAGGACGGATTGCTAGCCCCTCCTATATATACAAGACCAAGGGAGTACAAAGGAATGCATGTCCCGGAATTATTATTTTCAGGAAATTTTCCTAAAATAGAAAAGTGGCGTGAGGATGAGGCCTATAAGAGAACCCAAAGGTTACGTCCTGATTTATTAGAAGAATAATTATTCTAATTAATTAAGCATTCTTGCCTTTTTACAATTAATGTGTATCTTTGCAGCCAAATTTAGATCAACCTCTGGCGAGGTCCGTGAATGTTGGTTTAATATTATCGATAATTAATTAACAATGAATTCATTAGTTAAATTCGTACAAGACGAGTTTGTAACAAAAAAAGATTTTCCAGAATTTAGTTCTGGTGATACCATCACGGTATATTACGAAATCAAGGAAGGTGAAAAATCGCGTACGCAGTTTTTCAAAGGTGTAGTTCTTCAGAGAAAAGGTGAAGGATCTACTGAAACCTTTACAATCCGTAAAATGTCTGGTACTGTTGGGGTGGAAAGAATTTTTCCGGTTAATATGCCAGCCCTTCAGAAAATCGAGGTGAATAAAAGAGGTAAAGTTCGTAGATCTAGAATTTACTATTTCAGAAACCTTACCGGTAAAAAAGCCCGTATCAAAGAAGTTAGAGGTTAATCGAACCTTAACAAAACTGAAGCCCCGCATTGAGCGGGGCTTTTTTTATTAACAATTGTTAATAAGTACGGTTCAAAATGAGTGAATATCTATTTTGCCAAAAAATTTGTTTTTCTGAAATCTTAATATACTTTAGTCAAACAATTAACAGCAACCCTGTGTTGTAATCAAAGTAAAATTTGATTTTAATGTTAATTGGAATAAAGTAACGTTCTTTATCACAATTGTTTTTCGAGGTTTAAAAAGTGTATTGTGTAGGCATTGCAACTGTTAAGCCATGATATCTTGAAAAGTACTAGTTGCGCAAGCAGCCAAAAACTAGCAAGGTTGAAAGTTTTCAAAGGTGGCATAAGCGAAAGCGACTGCTAAGGTAGAGAACAATGTTGCGGACGTGTGATTACGTGAAAATGTAATGATAAAAAAGCAACATCAAGAAAAACAATCTCTGGAATATAGTGTAATATGTCAATACATTTTGAAAATTACAATGTGTTCCATTGAATTAATGAAACTTGAACTGAAAAGGACGATGTTGAACGCGAGTTTGGGTCGGTCGAGACGCTTCGTAAGAAGGTCTAGGTCACGGAGTAATTAATTCGAAGAAAGCCATGTCAGAGTAGTTTTACTACAGTGATATGGCTTTTGTTTTTTCACAGTATATCTCACTCTCTTTTATATCAAATCCATTATCACATATAAGCCTGAAAACTTTATGTTTTTTGTATATTTGCACAGCTTTTTCAAAGCTCTTAATCACTAATATTTTTAGAATTTATTCATGGCAAACAGATCTACCATTTTCTATACAAAAACTGATGAGGCTCCTCTCTTAGCAACGCATTCATTTTTACCAATTGTAAAAGCTTTTACCAAATCATCAGGTATTCAAATTGAAACCAAAGATATTTCCTTGGCAGGGAGAATTTTAGCCAATTTTCCAGATTTTTTGACAGATGAACAAAAAGTACCAAATGCTTTGGATGAACTCGGATCATTGGCTACCAAGCCCGAAGCCAACATCATAAAATTGCCTAATATTAGTGCATCTGTACCCCAACTTAAAGAAGCTATTAAAGAATTACGCGCTAAAGGTTTTGCGGTTCCAACTTACCCAGATGAACCAAAAACTGACGAAGAAAAGGAAATTAAGGGTCGCTATGATAAAATAAAGGGTAGTGCCGTTAACCCAGTTCTTAGGGAAGGCAATTCCGACAGAAGAGCACCTAGGGCTGTGAAAAATTTCGCAAAGAAAAATCCTCATTCAATGGGTGAATGGTTGTCTTCTTCAAAAACTCATGTGGCTACAATGTCCAAGGGAGATTTTGCTCACAATGAAAAATCCATCACAATTGACGAACCAACTAGCATAAAAATAGTGTTTTCTAGCGAGGATGGCGCTGAAACTGTATTGAAGGATAAATTTTCACTTTTAAAAGGTGAAATTATCGATGCTACCGTTATGGAGAAGGATGAGCTCACCGCTTTCATTTCAAAAGAAATTGCTGATGCCAAGGATGAAAATGTGTTGCTTTCAATCCACTTGAAGGCTACTATGATGAAGGTTTCAGATCCTATTATATTTGGACATATTCTTAGAATCTATTTCAAGGATTTATTCAAAAAATATGCGGTTGAATTTAAGGAAATTGGAATAGAGGAAAATAACGGCCTTGCAAATCTATTGTCTCGAGTGCAAGAGTCAGACCTTTCAAATAAGGCAGAAATACTCAAAGATATAGCAGAAACCCTAGATAAGGGAGCTGATTTGGCAATGGTAAATTCTGATAAAGGAATCACAAATCTACATGTCCCTAGTGACGTTATCATCGACGCTTCTATGCCTGCAATGATCCGTAATGGTGGAAAAATGTGGAATAAGAACGGCAAAGCTATGGATACTAAAGCGGTTATCCCAGATAGTAGTTATGCCGGAATTTATGAAGCTACTATTGATTTCTGCAAGAAAAATGGTGCGTTCGATCCAACAACAATGGGAACAGTGCCAAACGTTGGATTGATGGCTCAAAAAGCGGAGGAATACGGGTCGCATGACAAAACGTTTGAAATTTCAGGAAATGGTGTTGTTCGAGTTGTAGATGGTGATGGAAAAATATTGATGGAGAACCACGTAAGGAATGGAGATATTTGGAGAATGTGTCAAACTAAAGACCTACCTATTAGAGATTGGGTTAAATTGGCTGTAACTAGAGCCAAAGCCACGGGAACACCGACGATTTTTTGGTTAGATAAAAATAGAGCGCATGATGCAGCCTTAATTGAAAAGGTTACTACCTATCTTAAGGATTATGACACAGAAGGTTTAGATATTAGAATATTATCACCTGTTGAGGCTACCCATGTAACGCTCGAACGGTTAAAAGATGGTAAGGATACAATTAGTGTTACCGGTAACGTACTCCGTGATTATCTTACAGACCTTTTTCCTATACTTGAAGTTGGTACAAGTGCAAAGATGCTGTCAATTGTTCCTCTAATGAATGGTGGTGGTCTTTTTGAAACTGGTGCAGGTGGATCGGCGCCTAAACATGTTGAACAATTTTTAGAGGAAAACCATTTGAGATGGGATTCCCTTGGAGAATTTTTGGCTTTTGCTGTTTCTTTAGAACATATGGCAAATGTAAACAGTAATCCAAAGGCTAAAGTTTTGGCTGATGCTTTGGATGCAGCTACAGAAAAATTGCTAGAAAATGGCAAATCTCCATCTAGGATAGCTGGAGAATTAGATAACAGGGGAAGTCATTTCTATCTGGCGTTGTATTGGGCTGAAGCTCTATCGATACAATTAGAAGATATGGAGCTAAAAGAACAATTTCTTCCTGTTTTTGAAAAATTAGGCAAAAATGAAGAAGTGATTGTTAATGAATTAAATTCAATTCAAGGTCACTCCATATCAATTGGTGGTTATTATTTTCCTGATGAAAAAATGACCAATGATGCCATGAGACCAAATAACGTGTTTAATGAAATCATAGGATCCATTTAAAATATTTTGGTTAAAAAAATAAAGCTTCCTATTCGGAAGCTTTTTTTATATTTAGGTGATAGCCCTACCATGAAATTATTCAATATCATTTTTCTTCTAACGCTTTTAACCTCAAATTTTAGTTTTGGTCAAAATTTCATGACTTTGAGTGGGCGGGTTAATGATGCAGATACAAATGAACTTCTTATTGGAGTTAATATAATCATCAACGATGGTGAGACAGGAACAACTACTAACGAATATGGTTTTTATTCCATCTCATTGAAAAAAGACATCTATAAAGTTGAAATAAGTTACTTAGGTTATAATACAGAATTAAAGGAAGTTGATCTTAATGCCGATAAAACATTAAATTTCCAATTATCTGAATCTACTGAGCAATTAGAGGAAATTCTTATCACAAGCAAGACAGAAAGATCGGATGTAAAATCCGCCCAAATGAGTGTCAACAATCTCTCAGTTAAAACGATAAAAAAAATACCTGTTGTCTTGGGCGAATCCGATATTGTAAAATCAATTCTATTATTACCAGGTATTACTAATGCAGGAGATGCTTCTTCTGGATTTAATGTTCGAGGTGGTGCTGTAGATCAAAACCTTATTCTTTTAGATGAAGCAACCATTTATAATTCTTCACATTTGTTTGGTTTGTTTTCTGTTTTTAATCCAGACGCCATTAAGGATATTAAACTTTATAAAGGTGGTATACCTGCCAGATATGGAGGTAGGGTTTCATCAGTTTTAGAGATTTTTCAAAAAGAGGGAAATAACAAAGAATTGAAAGTTAATGGAGGTGTCGGACTTGTGGCGAGTAGATTATTGGTGGAAGGACCAATTGTGAAGGAAAAATCATCATTTCTAATTGGTGGACGATCGTCTTATGCCCATCTCTTTTTACCTCTATTTGATATCGATAATTCTGCGTCATTCTACGATTTAAATGCTAAATTAAATTACCGCCTGAATGAAAACAACAACCTCTACCTTTCCGGATATTTTGGAAGAGATTTTTTCAGTATCAATGATAATTTCCAAAATGTTTATGGAAATGCAACTTTAAATCTTCGTTGGAATCATTTATACGGCGCCAAGTTATTTTCCAATCTTTCACTAATTTATTCGGATTTCTATTACGGTTTGGAGCTAGGTTTTGTTGGATTTAAATGGAATTCTGGTATTACCAACCTCAACTTTAAATACGATTTCAAACATTATTTAAAGGATAACCTTCAAGTTAATTATGGAATACATAACACCTATTATGTATTTAATCCCGGAAAGATTGAACCTAACTCTGCCGATTCTGGAATTTTAGAAGATCAATTAGTTAAAAACTATGCTAATGAAACGGCATTGTATATAGGAATAGATCAGGATCTAACCAATAATTTGAATATACAATATGGACTTAGGGTTTCTAATTTCATAAGGCTTGGTCAAGATGAAATATTCGTATATGAAAACAATGAACCAGTAATTTTCGATAGAAATACATTAACCTACCAAGAAGCCGACCCGATAGATACGATTTATCAAAGAAGATCTAAACCATTAAAGACCTATTTAAATTTTGAACCTAGGATCGCCGCTTCCTTAAGTCTTAATGATAATAATTCAATTAAAGCTAGTTATACAAGACTTGCACAATACCTGCATTTGCTAAGTAATACAAGTTCCCCTACCCCTCTTGACGTTTGGACCCCAAGTGGAACATTCATAAAACCTCAGCTTTTAGATCATATCGCTCTAGGATACTTTTTGAATTTTAAGAATGACTTGTATAGTTTTGAAATAGAAACCTATTACAAAAAACTAAAAAATCGAATTGACTACATCGATGGGGCAAATCTTATTGCCAATGAAGCTATTGAACGGGTTATTTTAAATGGTAGAGGACGTTCTTACGGCTTAGAATTAATATTAAGAAAAAATAAGGGAGATTTCCAAGGATGGATTTCCTACACACTTTCAAAATCTGAACAACAAACTCCCGGAAGGACCCGAATCTTAGAAGATGGCACGATTTATAACGAAACCGGGATCAATTTGGGTAATTGGTACAATACACCTTATGATAAACCACATGATATTTCCATTTTTGGCAGCTATGACTTAAATGAAAAATGGAGTTTTAGTGGAAACTTTGTCTATCAAACTGGAAGACCCACTAATTACCCTGTAGGTCAACTAGATTTTCAACGTGTTACTGCACCTGTCTATGGCCTACGAAACCAACAACGCCTGCCATCATATCATCGTATAGATGTGTCAGCGACCTTAACTCCCAGAAAAAACAAATATAGGTCATGGCAAGGACAGTGGGTGTTTTCAATTTATAATATCTATAATCGACAGAACGCCATTTCAATTAATTTCAGACAAAATGAAGACACTGGGGTTAATGAGGCCATAAGAACATCAATCTTCGGAATAGTGCCAGCAATAACTTATAATTTTAAATTCTGATGGGAAGATTAAGTAGCTTTCTTGTTTTTCTATTCATCTTTTCTTGTGAAGAGGTAATCGATCTTGATCTTGTGCAGCAGCAACCAAGATTAATAATAGATGCCATAATTAGAGTTGATAGGAGCCAAGAATTTGTTCCTATTGAAGTAAAAGTTAGCCTTACCACGAGTTATTTTAACGAAAATGAACCTGCATCTTTGGATACCGCATATATATATTATGGTAAAGAGGAAAATGGAGATATAATAAATTCCAAATACAGCTATCTGGCAGAACAAGAACCTGGCACCGGGGTGTATATCCCAGATCCTGATTCACCAACCGACCAGCGCATAAATTCAGTGGATATTACAGAGGACACAACATTTTATTTGGTTATTGAATTTGAAGGAAAAACGTATTTCAGTAAAACAAAATTTATACCTACCGTTCCTTTAGACAATGTAGAACAAGGTTCTCAAACACTTTTTGAGGACGAAATAGAGATAATTGTGACCTTCACTGATGATGCCAATAGAGAAGATTTCTACCTTTTCGATTACAGCAATGGAAATTATATCGTTTCAGAGGATAAATTTTATCAGGGTCAAGAATTTTCATTCTCATACTTTTATGAGGATCCGGTTGAAATCGGCGATGAATTAGAGATTAAAATTCTAGGAGCAGACCGGAGTTTTTACAATTATATGTTTTTGTTTCTACAACAAACTGAAGGAAGTTTTGGATTTTTTGAAACTCCGGCAGCTACAATTCGTGGCAACATTTATGAAGTTTCAGATATAGAAAACCCGGAAAACACTAATAACATACAAAACCCTGACGCTAATCCTTTGGGGTATTTTGCGGTAATTCAAGAATATAAAAAAACATTGAAAATTGAATAAAACCTTCTAAAGTAACGAGAAATTTACCTACAAATCCTAATTTTGAACAAAGACTAACATTTTGAATTTCCATAAAACAACCGAATCTGATTCTCATTATGACCATCTGGAAAAGATGAGCATACAAAAATTACTTTCCAATATAAATAGGGAAGATAAAACAGTTCCCTTTGCTGTGGAAGAAAGTTTGCCACAAATAGAAGCGTTGGTTGAGCAGATTGTGCTAAAGTTAAAGGCTGGTGGACGCTTGTTTTATATTGGTGCAGGTACAAGTGGACGTTTGGGAATTGTTGATGCTTCAGAATGCCCCCCCACCTTTGGTGTATCTCATGATTTGGTTGTAGGTATAATGGCAGGAGGAGATTCGGCAATTCGCAAGGCCGTTGAGTTTGCGGAAGATGATACTGAACAAGGATGGAAAGACTTATTAGATTTTCAAATTGACCCTCAGGATGTAGTTATTGGTATCGCGGCATCCGGAACAACACCGTATGTTATTGGTGCGTTGGAAAAATGTAATGCAAAAGGTATAATCACAGGATGTATTACCTGCAACCAAGGAAGTCCCTTAGCAAGAACAGCACAATTTCCTATTGAAGTGGTCGTTGGACCTGAATTTGTGACAGGAAGCTCTAGAATGAAAGCAGGTACGGCACAGAAACTTGTTCTAAACATGATTTCTACAACAGCAATGATTCAATTAGGAAGAGTTGAAGGAAATAAAATGGTAGATATGCAGCTTAGCAACCATAAATTGGTCGAAAGAGGCATACGAATGATATGTGAAGCTACAGGAACGGATAGCTTTATGGCAGCGAAACTTCTTGAAAATCATGGTAGTGTAAGAAATGCAATAAAAGCTTTTAACCATGGCAACAGATAAGCAACTGCTCTTAAAAGGTATCAAATATTTAGGATTTACAGCATTGCTAATGTTTATTGGCCCTACCCTTCTTTATATTGTCGCGGGAGATAGGAATACAAGCGTTTTTATTCCGCTAGTTATTATAGCCATTCTCATATGTGGATTTGCTATTTTTTTAGGATTTAAGGGAATCAGGACAGTAATGAAAAGTATTTTTTCAAAATAATTCATTTATAATGGAGAATACCCTTTAGCTCCCTTTTAATCTACCAATAAATAATAATTTACAATTTCAGGATATTTAATATAGGTTCATTTGTTTGATCAAAAGGACAATTATCTTCCATTTAGTCCCATCCATAATAAATTACCCTTCAACTACACAAATTTTCTGTTATTCAAATCAAAAAGAAGATTAGTAACGTAGTACCATCCAAATAACCAGATTGTTACATATGTTATCCAAATTGGAACATATGTATCATTAAAAATGGTGGTTTGAGGATAATTTTATCTCAATGGTCAAATTTATTCTATTGGACCATAAAGATTAGTTAATCCATCTAAGTAATTCTACATGTTATGAAAACCAAATATATAATAGGTATCTGCTGTTCCCTTTTTTTATGGACTAATACTGAGGCACAATTATTAAAAAAATTGAAAAAACGAGCTGAACAGGCGGCTGAGCGTACCATTTTAGATAAAACAGATGAAGCAGTTACAAAGACTACAGAAAACACTATAGATGGAGTAACCAATGGAAAAAACCAAGATGACTCCCCAAATCCTATAGGCAATTCTGTATCGAACAATTCAGCCTTGACAAAAAATACAGCAGAGAAAAAAGCTTTTTACACGGAAGATGTTATTATTAAAATGCATGAAAATGATAATCTGAACCAAATTCAGTATTTCGATGCTGACGAAGTTGCAGCTCGAATAGAAAGCAATAAATTACCACAACCTGGTTATAACGACAGTGAGGGATTTCTTTACACTTTCGAATCAGACGGTTATAAAAAATCTTCCCTTATTGCAGTACAGAGCCAAGGAATGATGGTTCCTACAATGATGTTAGAGGCTTATAAACTGCCCCCTGAACCATTTATGGCACAATTACAGAAACAAACAGACCAAGGCTTAACAGCGAATCCCTTCAATGGCATAGTTGAATTTGCTTTTATCTATAGGCCAGATGATTTTCGATATGAAGATTTTAAAGAATCTAAGCAATCTTTCAAAGGAAAGACCTATACCAGATTCGATTATTTAAATGAACCTGGATATGAGGGGAGTTATGTTTTATTTGATGAAAACAACCGCTTAGTTGAAATCTATACAAACAAGTCCGAGACTTCCCAAAATAATGCTTTAGAGATGAACATGATTGGGCCTGCTGGTAAAAGTCTTTTGGAATATAGTTATGAACCTGTGGAAGTTAATTTACCCGAAGCAGAAGAGGTAAAAGTCGCAGGTCAAGGAATGATGGAAATGATGATGGGATCTTTTAAGAAAAATGGAGATTCGAAAATTGATAATGATGATTACGATACCTCCGATTCAAAGGGTATGACCAAATCTTTTAAGAACTCAATTAATAATCATAAAGTTACGGCAGATATGCTTCCAAATTCTTATGAATTTGATTGGAAATATGAAACCGTCATGGTAATGGAATCTCGAAAGAAGGATGTTATCAACTTAACTTTTCTACTAAGAAAAGATGCAGATTACCAAGCCACCATTATGTCAGATTCCAAAAATAAAACCCAAGGGAACATAACAATGGTTATGGATGAGAATCTCAATACCATGGTAATGTTTATGGATGGTCAAGGAAATAAAATAGTTCAATTATTTCCAATCCCATTAGCAAATAATGCTCAAAACAATCCTAATTTTAAAATTACAGAATTACCATCAAAAACAATTTTAGGTTATCTCTGCAAGGGTATCCAGTTGGAAAACGATAAATATATCGCAAAACTATACCATGCCCCTGATACTCCTATTTCATTAGGAAACTTTTTGAGTTTTTCGGGTCAAAAGAAATTGAACTTACCAGATTTAGATCCACAAATGGTAAATCAATTTTCCAATGGCCTTGTAATGGAAATGCAATTTGAGGACAAGAAAAAGTCTAAAAATAATTTTAGCATCATCGCAAAATCTTTACAAAAATCTCCAAGCAAAATCAATAAAAATGAATATCAAGTAATGGATTTTTTTGCGGGAACGAACACAATGAAAAATTAAAAACAAGCGAAAATATATTTTTGAATACTTTAGGTAATTTTCAATAAATCATACAATTTATTATCTTGATAATCATAAACCAATTGAAAACCAACAGAATGAAAAAACTTAAAAACCTTATTTTACCATTCACAATCTTAATTGCTTTTATTTCCTGTAAAGACAATTCCAAAACCGAAGAAACCATGGATTCTGAGGTCACAGACGAAATGGTTGTAGAAGCACCTGTCTATTATGAAAACGGAAAATTAGAAGTAATAACAGAGGCAATGGAATTCTATACAGCGGACACTATAAATTCTGGCTGGAATACCATAGTATACCACAACGAATCGCCAGAAACCCATTTTATAATGTTGGATATGTATCCTTCAGATACTTTAACTATGGACAATGTAAAAAATGAATTATTACCTCCCTTTGATGAGGGCATGCGACTATTGATGGAGGAAAAACCTGATAGCGCTATGGCCGCATTCGGTAAAATACCTGCATGGTTCGCTGATATCCGATTCTTAGGCGGAACGGGGTTAATTTCTGCCGGTCAAACTGCAACCTCAACTATCAATTTGGAACCGGGAAAATATTTAATGGAATGTTATGTTAAAATGGCTAATGGGGAATGGCACACCTCCCATGGTATGGCAAAATTTATTCGAGTTTTAGACGAGCCAACCAACTTAAAGCCATCTGCCCCTGACTATAAAATTTCTATTTCAAGTACTGAGGGCATAAAATTGGAGGGAGAACCTACTTCTGGAAAGCGGGTTTTTGAGGTAAATTTTATAGATCAAAAACCATATGAACATTTTATGGGTCATGATGTGAATTTGGTGAAATATGAGGACGGAATAGATCTTTCAACTCTAATTCATTGGATGAATTGGATGTATCCTGATGGTTTAAGAACACCAACCCCGGGTGGTATTACCTTCTTAGGTGGCGTAAACAATTGTGAAGCCGGAATGAAGGGCTATTTTGAAGCCGAACTTGAACCTGGGAATTATTTATTAATCGCAGAAGTTCCTGATGCGGACAAAAAAGGAATGTTCAAAAAGTTTACGGTTAAGTAAAATCTACATACCAATATTTCTAATCACAGGAATCACTAATTTAAATTTTTGATTCCTGTTTTATTTTTCTTAAAAATATTAATAGGGTTTCTATTAATGCCTTAAATATTTACCTAACCTCCTTAAAAATAGACTTTTGGAACATTTGTTTCATTAATTGTAACATATCTACTATCCAATTTTAATCATTAAGTTTAGTTTTAAATAGCAATGTCTTAATCTCATCTAGAATAACATTTTGGTATTATAATATATCAGAATTTCTAGGTCTATCCCCTCCCCCACACTTACTGACATTTACCCAATTCTTATTCCCATATCGCCAGCCTAACTTAAGTGTTATCTGTAAGCTATTTCTCAACCAAACCAAAAGTCATGTATAGGTTCTTCACAATTATTCTAATCTTTTTGACCACCTTATCATTTTCCCAAAACTCATTTAATATTAACAATGGAACTGATATTCCGAATGAAATTCAGGACGTTGGCAATTCCAATAATCCAAAACTCAAAAAAGCAAAACGCGCTCGACCTTTTACCCTTAACGAAAATTTCTTCATTAAAGGCAAAATTCAGGAGGGGGATTTAATTCAGTTAGGACTGTTCCATGATAGAAATTATCAAGCGGTTGTAGAAAAACAATCTCTGACCAAAAACGGTGGTACATCAATTATTCTAAAGTTTAAACAGTACCAATACGCCTATGCTTTCTTATCTATTTCTAATGGAAGCTACCTATTAACAATAAACATTCCAGAGAACGGTGAGAGCTATACCACACGAACTTCAAAATCATCTAAAAAAGGGTTTTTAATTCAACGAAATTTAGAATTAGACTCAGATTTAAAATGTGGAAATGAAGCTGAACAACAAATTGATAAAAAAAATCCTGAAGAAAACTCCCCAAATTTAAATCGATTGGTTAATCCATCTGAAACTTGCCTAATATTACCAAACACAGCGAATACTGCCGATATAGATATTCTAGTAGTGTATACCGACGCGGCAGAAACTTGGGCAAATGCAAATGACGGTGGTATTGAAAATACAATTTTAAGTGCGATGGACCAAGCAAATTTGATTTCCACAAATAATGCACTAGGTATCAATTTTAATAGGGTCCACACTGCCAAAGTTAGTTATACCGAAGTAAGTGCAAGTGCAGATTTAAATGCTTTAAAAAGCAGTACAGATGGCGAAATGGATGAGATACACAATCTTCGTAAGATACATAATGCAGATTTAGTCTGTTTATTTACTGACTTACAAGGTGATAATATTGGAGGGATTGCCAATGTACCAAATTCTAGATATGGCCTACCAGATAGGGCATTTGCAAATGTAAAAGTTCATGCCGCCCTTTCGCAATATACTTTTGCCCATGAAATATGTCACAATATGGGTGCTAATCATTACTACTTACAAAGTACTGCTCCAGGACCAACAAATTGGATAGATTGGGACAACCACCAGAGGTCTAGTGGTTGGAGGGATCAAGAACCTGCAATAGGCGACCCTCCAATGTTCCCTAATAGCTTTAGAACTATTATGACTTATGATGATGGAGGAGGTGATAGTCCTATAGCATATTTGTCTGATCCTACAATTATGTTTGGAGAAGGAGATACGGAAGAGCCTATAGGCGATGAATTTGATGGTGACAATGCTAGAACACTTCGAGAAATGAAACATGAGGTTTCTAGGTATAGTGACGCTATTCAATATTGTTTGGCGGGAGAACAGGGCCTTGTTGCTCAAGACATAGACTACATTTCTACTGTGTCCATGGGAGATATAAATCATAGTTCTGAGGGAAGCTTTTATTCCGATCTTTCTGCTTTGGCAACCTGTATGGATCCTGGGGATACCCAAACCTTAACGACTCTTATCGAAAATGCTACTTCCTCAGCCTATTTGGCAGTTTGGATAGACTGGAACGATGATAAAATTTTCGACTCAAGTGAATTGGAATATCACTCCGAGCCAGGAATATCTGAACACTCCATTAATATTACTGCACCATTAGGTCACTCTGCCGGGAAAAAACGTATGAGAATCCGCTACTATAAGACGGGTACGGCTCCGATTTCAGGTTGGATTCCAGGAAACCTAGACCCTTGCGGATTTTTTGCCGTAGGAGAGGTAGAAGACTATACTATTCTGTTAGGAGAAGGAACTCCCTGCAATAGTAATTCTATTCCACAAAACTTAACAGCGGAGAACATCACAGACTCAGAAGCAACAATAGTATGGGACCCGTACTCTGGAGTTGATTATTATGAGCTAGACTACCGACTAGTGGGCGACCCTAGTTGGACAACGATTTCCAATATAGTTTATCCATTTTATACTTTGACAGGTTTGGAAGTTCAAACAGACTATGAAGTACAAGTCCGAAGTGTATGTTTATCGGTACCAACTGATCCATCTGCAATCTTACCTTTTTCAACAAATGATTTGGTTTATTGCGAAGCAGGTGCGACTGACACTCAATATGAAAAGATTTCTACAGTTATATTTAATACAATCAATAATATTTCAACATCTGTAGGAGGATATGAAGATTTTACTTCGATTTCAACCGATGTGAACCAAGGAGAAACCTATAGTTTTTCTGCCTCATATAGCGGAACTTCATTTAGTTCTGATCAGGTAATCGTCTGGATTGATTTTAACCAGGATGGGGATTTTGAAGATGCTGGAGAGGAGGTTTTAGTAACATCTCTTAAAGCTTCTCCCTGGGAGGGTAATATAACCATACCTGAGACAGCATTACTTGGGGATACTACGATGCGAATAAGGCTTCATGATGCTAATCAAGGTGCAAATACTACACCTTGTGGAAATTCAACCTATGGACAAGTAGAAGATTATACTGTTAATATTATCGAATCCTGCACAAACTCAACAATTTATTATGTCGATGCCGATAATGATACATATGGAGACATCAATGATTCAGGAACCTTATTCTGCAGCGATCCCGGTACAGGCTGGAGCCTGAGCAATGATGACTGTAACGACGCCGATGAGGCGATCAACCCAGGAGCCGCCGAAGTCTGTGACGGAGTGGACAACGACTGCGACGGACAGATAGACGAGGACGGAGATACCCTGTATTATGTCGATGCCGATAATGATACATATGGAGACATCAATGATTCAGGAACCTTATTCTGCAGCGATCCCGGTACAGGCTGGAGCCTGAGCAATGATGACTGTAACGACGCCGATGAGGCGATCAACCCAGGAGCCGCCGAAGTCTGTGACGGAGTGGACAACGACTGCGACGGACAGATAGACGAGGACGGAGATACCCTGTATTATGTCGATGCCGATAATGATACATATGGAGACATCAATGATTCAGGAACCTTATTCTGCAGCGATCCCGGTACAGGCTGGAGCCTGAGCAATGATGACTGTAACGACGCCGATGAGGCGATCAACCCAGGAGCCGCCGAAGTCTGTGACGGAGTGGACAACGACTGCGACGGACAGATAGACGAGGACGGAGATACCCTGTATTATGTCGATGCCGATAATGATACATATGGAGACATCAATGATTCAGGAACCTTATTCTGCAGCGATCCCGGTACAGGCTGGAGCCTGAGCAATGATGACTGTAACGACGCCGATGAGGCGATCAACCCAGGAGCCGCCGAAGTCTGTGACGGAGTGGACAACGACTGCGACGGACAGATAGACGAGGACGGAGATACCCTGTATTATGTCGATGCCGATAATGATACATATGGAGACATCAATGATTCAGGAACCTTATTCTGCAGCGATCCCGGTACAGGCTGGAGCCTGAGCAATGATGACTGTAACGACGCCGATGAGGCGATCAACCCAGGAGCCGCCGAAGTCTGTGACGGAGTGGACAACGACTGCGACGGACAGATAGACGAGGACGGAGATACCCTGTATTATGTCGATGCCGATAATGATACATATGGAGACATCAATGATTCAGGAACCTTATTCTGCAGCGATCCCGGTACAGGCTGGAGCCTGAGCAATGATGACTGTAACGACGCCGATGAGGCGATCAACCCAGGAGCCGCCGAAGTCTGTGACGGAGTGGACAACGACTGCGACGGACAGATAGACGAGGACGGAGATACCCTGTATTATGTCGATGCCGATAATGATACATATGGAGACATCAATGATTCAGGAACCTTATTCTGCAGCGATCCCGGTACAGGCTGGAGCCTGAGCAATGATGACTGTAACGACGCCGATGAGGCGATCAACCCAGGAGCCGCCGAAGTCTGTGACGGAGTGGACAACGACTGCGACGGACAGATAGACGAGGACGGAGATACCCTGTATTATGTCGATGCCGATAATGATACATATGGAGACATCAATGATTCAGGAACCTTATTCTGCAGCGATCCCGGTACAGGCTGGAGCCTGAGCAATGATGACTGTAACGACGCCGATGAGGCGATCAACCCAGGAGCCGCCGAAGTCTGTGACGGAGTGGACAACGACTGCGACGGACAGATAGACGAGGACGGAGATACCCTGTATTATGTCGATGCCGATAATGATACATATGGAGACATCAATGATTCAGGAACCTTATTCTGCAGCGATCCCGGTACAGGCTGGAGCCTGAGCAATGATGACTGTAACGACGCCGATGAGGCGATCAACCCAGGAGCCGCCGAAGTCTGTGACGGAGTGGACAACGACTGCGACGGACAGATAGACGAGGACGGAGATACCCTGTATTATGTCGATGCCGATAATGATACATATGGAGACATCAATGATTCAGGAACCTTATTCTGCAGCGATCCCGGTACAGGCTGGAGCCTGAGCAATGATGACTGTAACGACGCCGATGAGGCGATCAACCCAGGAGCCGCCGAAGTCTGTGACGGAGTGGACAACGACTGCGACGGACAGATAGACGAGGACGGAGATACCCTGTATTATGTCGATGCCGATAATGATACATATGGAGACATCAATGATTCAGGAACCTTATTCTGCAGCGATCCCGGTACAGGCTGGAGCCTGAGCAATGATGACTGTAACGACGCCGATGAGGCGATCAACCCAGGAGCCGCCGAAGTCTGTGACGGAGTGGACAACGACTGCGACGGACAGATAGACGAGGACGGAGATACCCTGTATTATGTCGATGCCGATAATGATACATATGGAGACATCAATGATTCAGGAACCTTATTCTGCAGCGATCCCGGTACAGGCTGGAGCCTGAGCAATGATGACTGTAACGACGCCGATGAGGCGATCAACCCAGGAGCCGCCGAAGTCTGTGACGGAGTGGACAACGACTGCGACGGACAGATAGACGAGGACGGAGATACCCTGTATTATGTCGATGCCGATAATGATACATATGGAGACATCAATGATTCAGGAACCTTATTCTGCAGCGATCCCGGTACAGGCTGGAGCCTGAGCAATGATGACTGTAACGACGCCGATGAGGCGATCAACCCAGGAGCCGCCGAAGTCTGTGACGGAGTGGACAACGACTGCGACGGACAGATAGACGAGGACGGAGATACCCTGTATTATGTCGATGCCGATAATGATACATATGGAGACATCAATGATTCAGGAACCTTATTCTGCAGCGATCCCGGTACAGGCTGGAGCCTGAGCAATGATGACTGTAACGACGCCGATGAGGCGATCAACCCAGGAGCCGCCGAAGTCTGTGACGGAGTGGACAACGACTGCGACGGACAGATAGACGAGGACGGAGATACCCTGTATTATGTCGATGCCGATAATGATACATATGGAGACATCAATGATTCAGGAACCTTATTCTGCAGCGATCCCGGTACAGGCTGGAGCCTGAGCAATGATGACTGTAACGACGCCGATGAGGCGATCAACCCAGGAGCCGCCGAAGTCTGTGACGGAGTGGACAACGACTGCGACGGACAGATAGACGAGGACGGAGATACCCTGTATTATGTCGATGCCGATAATGATACATATGGAGACATCAATGATTCAGGAACCTTATTCTGCAGCGATCCCGGTACAGGCTGGAGCCTGAGCAATGATGACTGTAACGACGCCGATGAGGCGATCAACCCAGGAGCCGCCGAAGTCTGTGACGGAGTGGACAACGACTGCGACGGACAGATAGACGAGGACGGAGATACCCTGTATTATGTCGATGCCGATAATGATACATATGGAGACATCAATGATTCAGGAACCTTATTCTGCAGCGATCCCGGTACAGGCTGGAGCCTGAGCAATGATGACTGTAACGACGCCGATGAGGCGATCAACCCAGGAGCCGCCGAAGTCTGTGACGGAGTGGACAACGACTGCGACGGACAGATAGACGAGGACGGAGATACCCTGTATTATGTCGATGCCGATAATGATACATATGGAGACATCAATGATTCAGGAACCTTATTCTGCAGCGATCCCGGTACAGGCTGGAGCCTGAGCAATGATGACTGTAACGACGCCGATGAGGCGATCAACCCAGGAGCCGCCGAAGTCTGTGACGGAGTGGACAACGACTGCGACGGACAGATAGACGAGGACGGAGATACCCTGTATTATGTCGATGCCGATAATGATACATATGGAGACATCAATGATTCAGGAACCTTATTCTGCAGCGATCCCGGTACAGGCTGGAGCCTGAGCAATGATGACTGTAACGACGCCGATGAGGCGATCAACCCAGGAGCCGCCGAAGTCTGTGACGGAGTGGACAACGACTGCGACGGACAGATAGACGAGGACGGAGATACCCTGTATTATGTCGATGCCGATAATGATACATATGGAGACATCAATGATTCAGGAACCTTATTCTGCAGCGATCCCGGTACAGGCTGGAGCCTGAGCAATGATGACTGTAACGACGCCGATGAGGCGATCAACCCAGGAGCCGCCGAAGTCTGTGACGGAGTGGACAACGACTGCGACGGACAGATAGACGAGGACGGAGATACCCTGTATTATGTCGATGCCGATAATGATACATATGGAGACATCAATGATTCAGGAACCTTATTCTGCAGCGATCCCGGTACAGGCTGGAGCCTGAGCAATGATGACTGTAACGACGCCGATGAGGCGATCAACCCAGGAGCCGCCGAAGTCTGTGACGGAGTGGACAACGACTGCGACGGACAGATAGACGAGGACGGAGATACCCTGTATTATGTCGATGCCGATAATGATACATATGGAGACATCAATGATTCAGGAACCTTATTCTGCAGCGATCCCGGTACAGGCTGGAGCCTGAGCAATGATGACTGTAACGACGCCGATGAGGCGATCAACCCAGGAGCCGCCGAAGTCTGTGACGGAGTGGACAACGACTGCGACGGACAGATAGACGAGGACGGAGATACCCTGTATTATGTCGATGCCGATAATGATACATATGGAGACATCAATGATTCAGGAACCTTATTCTGCAGCGATCCCGGTACAGGCTGGAGCCTGAGCAATGATGACTGTAACGACGCCGATGAGGCGATCAACCCAGGAGCCGCCGAAGTCTGTGACGGAGTGGACAACGACTGCGACGGACAGATAGACGAGGACGGAGATACCCTGTATTATGTCGATGCCGATAATGATACATATGGAGACATCAATGATTCAGGAACCTTATTCTGCAGCGATCCCGGTACAGGCTGGAGCCTGAGCAATGATGACTGTAACGACGCCGATGAGGCGATCAACCCAGGAGCCGCCGAAGTCTGTGACGGAGTGGACAACGACTGCGACGGACAGATAGACGAGGACGGAGATACCCTGTATTATGTCGATGCCGATAATGATACATATGGAGACATCAATGATTCAGGAACCTTATTCTGCAGCGATCCCGGTACAGGCTGGAGCCTGAGCAATGATGACTGTAACGACGCCGATGAGGCGATCAACCCAGGAGCCGCCGAAGTCTGTGACGGAGTGGACAACGACTGCGACGGACAGATAGACGAGGACGGAGATACCCTGTATTATGTCGATGCCGATAATGATACATATGGAGACATCAATGATTCAGGAACCTTATTCTGCAGCGATCCCGGTACAGGCTGGAGCCTGAGCAATGATGACTGTAACGACGCCGATGAGGCGATCAACCCAGGAGCCGCCGAAGTCTGTGACGGAGTGGACAACGACTGCGACGGACAGATAGACGAGGACGGAGATACCCTGTATTATGTCGATGCCGATAATGATACATATGGAGACATCAATGATTCAGGAACCTTATTCTGCAGCGATCCCGGTACAGGCTGGAGCCTGAGCAATGATGACTGTAACGACGCCGATGAGGCGATCAACCCAGGAGCCGCCGAAGTCTGTGACGGAGTGGACAACGACTGCGACGGACAGATAGACGAGGACGGAGATTCAACTTTCTATGCCGATAACGACCAGGATGGATACGGGGACCCTAACGATTCAGTGGTCAGCTGTTCAACACCTGAAGGATATGTCACCGACAATACAGACTGCGACGACACAGACGCTGCCATTGGCGCCCCAACAACATGGTACGCCGATACCGACGGCGACGGATACGGCGACCCAAGCGACTCCCAGCAGACATGCAGCCAACCGCAGGGATACGTGGACAACCCGGACGACCTCGAACCGAACTCGCCATGCCCAGGCGATGTCGACGCAAACGGCGTCTCCAACGACGCCGACGCCGACGGGATACCCAACTGCCAGGACAACTGCGACGGGACCATAGATTCCGACGGGGACGGAACAAACGACTGTGACGACCTCTGTCCAAACGATGCCGATAAGGTAGCGCCAGGGGACTGCGGCTGCGGGGTAGCGGATACCGACTCTGATGGGGACGGTACGCCCGATTGCGACGATGCCTGCCCGACAGACCCACTAAAGACCGCCCCGGGAGACTGCGGGTGCAACGTAACGGAGGCCGATACTGACCAGGACGGAATACTCGACTGCAACGACCAGGAGGTCGATTCACCATGCCCTGGCGATGTCGATGCCAACGGCGTCTCAAACGACGACGACAATGACGGGATACCCAACTGCCAGGACAGCTGCGACGGGACCATAGATTCCGACGGGGACGGAACAAACGACTGTGACGACCTCTGTCCAAACGATGCCGATAAGGTAGCGCCAGGGGACTGCGGCTGCGGGGTAGCGGATACCGACTCTGATGGGGACGGTACGCCCGATTGCGACGATGCCTGCCCGACAGACCCACTAAAGACCGCCCCGGGAGACTGCGGGTGCAACGTAACGGAGGCCGATACTGACCAGGACGGAATACTCGACTGCAACGACCAGGAGGTCGATTCACCATGCCCTGGCGATGTCGATGCCAACGGCGTCTCAAACGATGACGACAATGACGGAATAGTAAATTGTTTCGATAACTGCCCATCCGTTTCCAACTCAGATCAAACAGATTCCGACAACAACGGAATTGGAGATGTATGTGAAAACGCAGAGGTATTTTGTGATGCAGGTTTTGCCAGAAAACCCGAAGGATCTATTTGTTTTGATGATGAATTTGATCGTTGGGGTTGGACTCAACAAATACCAAATTCTGGATCAACAGAATTAGACCTTTATATAGGTGCCGCCTTCTGTGATGTTGAAAATCGAACGCCAATAGGAAATGTATTGGTCTCAAATAACAATGGATGGACCACAGTTAAGGTTTCTTTGGAGGATGACACATACAGTTTAGAGAAAGTACATCTTTATATTGGGTGTGAACCCTACCCTAAAAAAGGAAATAAAACAACCGTGGCACCAGGACAATTCCCATTTAAGACTCCAAAATTGAACAATATTGATCAGGTATCTATCAGCGGAATTGATACTCGAAACTTAGGAGAGAACTATTATATAATTTTACATGCCGAAGTATGTGAAACTATTGAAGAAGATTTATTTGAATTCAACTATAATGTAGCAAAAAATAAGTCCAAACCCGATTGCAATTTAAATGGAAATATGGCTTCATCAAATATCGAACTATATCCAAATCCAACATCTTCAAATCTTACTATCGATTTGGAAGAATTTGAGGAAGAAAATTCAATTCTTAAAATCTATGACATGTTTGGCAGGCTTCTTTACCACAAAGATGTAATCGAACATGAAAAAGTTTTAATTGATGTAACGAAAAATTTTCAACCTGGCGTTCACCTTGCTATAATAAAAGGCAAACACCGAACAGTAATTAAAAAGTTCATTGTTTACAGAAATGATTAACAAAAAAGGAGGGATTAATTTCCCTCCTCTTTTTTTTATTTGGAATGGTTTTTTTCTAATGAGTTAAAAATTAATATGGATTAAGTGAGAAATAACTTTCATTTGAAATTTAAGTTGTTATATTTAAACTAAATAGATTCTTCCTAAATTATTTTGGCTCCAAATTTATCGTTAACCTATAAAGCTTTTAGGGTTAAATGACGTTTTTGTTTTCCAAACAACATAACAGTTTTGTTCAATTATTTCTTATTGCACTTATCATAGTCGCACCTAGAAATTTATATCCCCAAAGCCCTTCAATAAATTCCACCCCTGAAAGAGTAAATTTTAATCATCTAACTGTAAACGAGGGGCTTTCACAAAACAGTGCAATATCAATCGCGCAAGATAGCTTAGGCTATTTATGGATTGCCACCCAAGATGGTCTCAATCGCTACGACGGAAATAACATAACCAAATACCTTAAGAAGTTTGATGATATAACACGTGAAAATTACAGTATTTTGGGTAAGGTTTACGTTGACCTAAATGGATTCGTTTGGATAATTACAACTACAGGAAATCTAGAAATTTTCCTTCCAGGTTCATCAAATTTCAAGCAGATCAAAACACCTTTTCCTATAAGTACAATTTTACAATTAAACGATAACACCTATCTACTCGGCACCTACAATCATGGGTTTTACGTTATTAAAAAATCAGACGAAAAAAAATTTGACGCAATTCATTATGCTATTGAAGATCAAACTGTATATGATTTTATAGAATTTCAAAGTAAGATTTTTGTTGCTGCCGAACATAACATTTATAGCCTCAAAGATGGTGGAATAAAAAAAATTAATAATTCTAGGACAACAAATGAACCTCCTTTTTATAGTTCCCTAGAAACATCTGGAAAGGAATTATTCATTGGCACTTTCGGACAAGGCTTACATTACTTCAACCCAATAAGCAACAAGATTGAACACTTCGGAGATTATAATAATCCTCAATTATGGAAACAACTTAATATACAAGATCTTAAATTATCTAAAGAGCAAAACTTATGGATTGGTACTTATGGCGATGGTGCTTTTAAGCTGAATATAAATGACCATCAAACACAACAATATATTTATAATAAATACGACGATAGTTCTATAAATTACAATGATATACTTTGTCTATATGAGGATAATTCTGGAAATGTTTGGTTTGGGACTGACGGAGGTGGAGCTAGTTTTTTCGATGCTTATTTAAACAAATTTAATGGGTTAACCAACCGACAAGTTGGAGACTCTGTTCAAGTAGACGTCATAAGATCTATTGCAGTTACACCTAATGGTGATATGTGGTTGGGAACATCAGGTAAGGGCTTAACTTTTGTTTCTCAAGATGGTCTTGAAATGAAAACATATAATACCAGCAATTCGCCTATTTCTTCAAATCGTATAATGAGTTTATTGTATGATGATGGTAGGCTTTTAATTGGTACACAAGGCAATGGTTTAGATATTTTAACTGAAGAAAAACATTGGGAACATTTTAATGTTACTTCTAATCCATCTTTGAACGCAAAAACAATTTGGACCATTAAAAAAAACAAGGAAGGTTTTTGGTTAGGAAGTCGGGATAATGGATTAATCCTCTTCGATATTATGAATGGGACAATTGAGGAATTTAATAATAATTTATCCACTGAAAACTCGATTATCAGCAATAATATAAGGGCAATTGAGGAAGACAAAGGCGGAAACATATGGATTGCAAGTTCCGATAGAGGTTTATGTTCTTTCAACCGGAACACTAGGCGTTTCAGTTACTACAATAACATTCCAGACGAACTAAAAAGTCTTTACTATGACGAAAAAAGAGATATTTTATGGATAGGAACTAACGGTTACGGATTATATGAATTTAAACCAAACACGGGAGAAGTAAACGCAACCTATACCCTTGAAAATGAATCTTTATTAAATAATGTGGTTTATGGCATTTTAGAAGATGATGAGAATCAATTATGGTTAAGCTCAAATAAAGGCCTTACTGAATTCGACTTAGACAACCATACCACCAAACATTATAATAGGTTTGATGGATTACAAGGATTGGAATTTAATACTGGGGCATATTTTCAACATGCAAACGGAACTCTTTATTTTGGTGGTCTTAATGGAATAAACTGGTTTAAACCTAACCAGATTGAAACAAACCCAAACGCCCCAAATACAGTAATTACGGATTTGCAAATAAACGGGAATTCATATCCTATTGAAAAACACCATGAATTTGAACCCAGCAATAATACCTTAACTTTTACTTTTAGTGCTTTACATTTTTCACAGCCACAACGTAATAACTATATGTATTTGCTTGAAGGATATGATGAAGATTGGACACTTTCAGGATTTGGTAACAGGGCACATTACACCAAATTGCCTCCTGGCGATTACACCTTTAAAGTAAAATCGAGTAATTATGATGGTGTTTGGGGGGAAGAGATATCCACTTTTCCGTTTTCAATTAAAAAACCTTGGTACATTTCAAATTTAGCTATTGCTTCCTATTTATTGTTGTTTGGAATTTTAATTTGGTTGCTTTTAAATTACCTAAGATGGCGCTGGAAAATTCAAATGCAATTAAAAGCTGAACATCAACAAGCAGAATATTTTAAAGAACTGAATGAGATTAAAACAAAATTATACACAAATATTTCTCATGAAATTCGTACACCATTAACACTTATTCGAGGACCGGTTATAAATCAGTTGAATCGTAAAGATCTTTCAAAAAAGGACCAAAAAGAATTAGCCTTATTAAATAGAAATACCGAACGTTTAATGGACCTAGTCAACCAGATGAATGATTTATCGAGGATTGATTCTGGCCAAATGAAGGTGGTGGAGACGAAGGGTGATTTATCCAATTTCTTGAAACAAATTATCCAAGGATTTGAGTATAAAGCAAAAGAAAAAGACATAACTATACAACATAATTTACAAGCAATTCCCCCGGCCCTATTTGATCCAGACATATTGGATAAAATTGTTTCCAACCTTTTAAGCAATGCTGTAAAATATGCTCCAATAAATTCAAAAGTGAAAATTTCTGCGGACCTAATTAACAGTAATATGGTTCTTAGCATTGTTAATAGTAACACACAAGTAAATGTCAAAAATCTAAACAGAATGTTTGATCGGTTTTATCAAAACGATCATAAATCTGAGGGTATGGGAGTTGGTTTGGCCTTGGTAAAAGAATTGGTAGAATTATGTCAAGGACAGATAATCGCCAACAATTTGCAGGAAGATAAAATTCAATTTACGGTAACTCTACCATTAAAAATTGAAAAGATCCATGAAAGATCTGTTAATGAAAAAATCAATCTAAATTCTAAGGACACAATAGATGAATTAACCAAATTGAAACCATCAATTCTAATTGTTGAGGATAATGTAGAAATTCGAAAATTCTTAGCTTCAATCCTAAATACCGATTATAAAATTTTTGAAGCGGATAATGGTGAAAAAGGATTTCTTATGGCAACTGAAAAGCTACCTGAATTAATTATTTCAGATATAATGATGCCAATTATGGACGGACGGGAATTCTGCAAAAAAATTAAATCTAACCCCACCACTTCAACTATTCCTGTAATATTATTAACTGCCATGTCAGGCTCTAAAAATGAAGTTAAAGGTTTAGAGCATGGTGCGGATGGATATGTCACTAAACCCTTTAATCCACAAAAATTAATTTTAACAATTGATAATATGTTGAAATCGGTCAGCAAATTAAAGGACCGTTATGCTCATAATATTATTACAAATAAAGGGATTGAAACCTATAAGATTGAGGAAAAATTCTTGGATGATTTAAAATCAGTATTAGACAAAAACCTTACCGACCCTAATTTTACAGCTGACAAATTTTGTCGATTGATGGGTATGAGTCGTACTCAATTACATAGAAAATTGAAATCAATTGCAGGTTTTTCTACAACTGAATTTATTAGAAAACAACGTCTTCAATTAGGTGAGGTTTTATTAAGGGAATCTGACGCTACCGTATCAGAAATTGCATACCAACTTGGATTTAATTCTTCATCTTATTTTATAAAGTGCTTTAAAAAGGACTACAATTGCACACCTGATGAATACAGGAATTCTGCTTGATATAAATTATAGCATAATATGTAACATATGTACAATGTTTTGAAACATTTGTATTATTTCAAAAATCCAAACTGAAATATATTTGATTAAAGGCTTATTAAAAAACATTGAATCTTTTTTATAATCCCCGATTTTCCCCGCATATAATCACCTTTTAAAAATGGGTGATCTAATATTGATTAATACGCATTTTAGGATGAAAATTGTAGGGAAGTCAGAAACCCCTAATAAGGATAAAGATATTTATCTTGGAATTGACCATTTAAATCCAGGAGTATATAATTTAAAAATTACCCTAAATAATAAAGTTATAAAGACGGTTACTTTACGTAGAAATAATTAAATCATTTTTATGATACGTTATCAAGAAGAAAACCGATTAAAATTAAATTATGGCAAATAAAATCAGCCTTTCGGTTTGTGGGGAACCGAGGGCTGTGGTTGCCATGTATTTTTTAAATTTATAAATATGTATTAGCCAACTATTTAGTCTTTCAAAATCAAAAAACAAAAAAGAGTCATACGAAAAATTTAGGTATTGTGGGGAGATCTAAATTGAGTTTGGCTCATTTTTTTATTCATTTTTTTGATTTTCCAGTTATGAAGTAAAACCAGGCTTTGTTATCTTACTCCTTTAAAATTCAATCTAATTAATATGTTTCATCGGTGTTCCCCTCTACCACTTCTTTTAACATTGGCGATGTTTTCTCTTTTTATTTCTTGTAAATCAGATAAAAACAGCTCGGAAGAACAACTATCTCCTGAAAATTCTGAAGCCCAACCAATCGATGATTGGATATACCTTTTCGATGGCTCAAACCTTGATGGATGGCGTGGGTATAATATGGATTCCTTACCACCTGGATGGACCATTAAAGATGGTACCTTAACTTTTGATACAGAACTAGGATTAGAACAAGATTATACCGGTGGGAAAGATATAATTTATGGTAAAGAGGAATTTGATAATTTTGAATTATCCCTAGAATGGAAGATCCCAAAAGGAGGAAATAGTGGTATTTTTTATCATGTTAAGGAGGGTTATTCGGGCCCTCCAGAAGTCTCTCCAGAATATCAACTAATAGATGATGAAAATTATGCAACCATGCATGACCTTACAGGTTATAACTCACAATTTGGAGCTGAACATCCAGAGCTTTTACAAGATTGGCAAAAAACTGGTGCTGATTATGCAATGCATGTTGCAGATGAATCTCAAAAACAATTAAATCCTGCAGGGGAATGGAATACTTCCAAAATTGTTTTTACTCCTGAAAAAGTAGAACATTGGCTTAATGGGAAAAAATTGCTTGAATTTAAACCATGGACTGAAGATTGGTTTGCAAAGAAAAATTCCGGAAAATGGGATAATGCTCCTGATTATGCAAAGTACAAAACCGGTTATATTGGATTACAAGATCACGCAAGCCCAATTTGGTTTAGAAATATAAAAATTAGAAAACTTTAATCCCATTTAAGTAAATACTTATGAATAAAAGAGAATTTTTAAAAATTTCTGGACTTGGAACGGCTGGATTGGCATTACTACCGACATTTTCTTGGGGAAGAGAAAAATATATCGAAAAATTAAGAACTGCTCACATCGGAGTTGGCAATATGGGTTTTGAGGATTTAAAAGCTATTTCCTCCCATAAAAAAGTGGAAGTAGCCGCTTTGTGTGACGTAGATTCAATTTATTTGGAAAAGGCTCACAAATTATACCCAAATGCCAAGGTTTATAGGGACTACAGGTTAATGTTAAAAGAAATGAAGGATCAAATTGATGCGGTAATTGTTTCAACTCCAGACCATACACATGCACCAGCTTCTTTGATGGCTATGGAAATGAACAAAGCTGTTTACTGCCAAAAACCTTTGACCCACCATGTTTCTGAAGCTAGAGCCATGAAAAAATTGGCTTCAGATAAAAACTTGGTCACACAAATGGGAATTCAAGTACATTCCTTTTATGACTATAAGTTGGCAACATTGCTAATACAATCTGGCATCATAGGAAAGGTGCACAGAGTTCATGCATGGTCTCCTAAAAATTGGGGCTATGATGGTAATCCTCCTGAGGGAAGTGATTCTATTCCAGAAAACTTGGATTGGAATCTTTGGTTAGGTACGGCGAAAAAAAGACTATATAAAGAAGGCTATTATCATCCCATGAATTGGCGAAAGCTATTAGACTATGGTTGTGGCACTTTAGGTGATATGGGAGTACATATTTTTGACACTCCCTATAATGCACTACAGTTAGATGTTCCCTTTACCGTTAAAACTGAATGTAGAACACCTAATAATTATGGTTTTCCGGAAAATAATACAGTAACTTATGAATTTCCTGGCACAAAATTTACAGGAAAAACCTTAACCTGGATTTGGTATGATGGCAAAGGTGCTCCCAATGAACATAAGGATTTAATATTACCAGACTCTAAAGTTAAATCTACTGACAATAAAACGACTGAACAATCAATTGAAGAAAAAGTTTCTTTAGAAACACAAGCTGCGGCCGAGGGTCAGCTTCCCGACCAAGGAGCAATGTTTGTTGGTGACAAAGGACGTTTATTACTACCACATTTCATGCAATTACCAAAAAAGATTGTTAGCAACAAATACGTAGATATTTCAAAGGAAATCCAACATTTATCAAAAAAACATAGTTTAGGTGAACCTATTCGTAATTATGAATCAGAAGGCCCTAAACATTACCATCAATTTGTTGATGCCTGTTTAGGAAAAGATGAATGTTCTGCACCATTTTCTTATGCAGCCCGACTAACAGAAACAATTTTGTTGGGTGTTATTGCTGGTCGGTTTCCAAACAAGACATTACATTGGAATAATAAAACTGCAAAATTTTCAGAAGAAGAGGCTAACCAATTCCTAGATTCAACCTATAGAAATTTTTAAAGGTGTTTTAAAACAATATTTTTCCAGAGAACCTTAATTCCACCTCCTGAATGAATTTGCAGAGCTATTTGTCCGGTGGCGGACCCTATTTCAGCGTCTTTTAATTCTATCATTTTTTGGCCATTAAGCCAGGTGGTTACTTTATCACCAACTACCCTAACCTTTATGGTATTCCAATCTCCAAATTTTAAGTAGGAATCTTTCTTAAGTTCAGGCTGAATGAGCCATCCTCGACCATAAGATTCATAAATACCACCTGTAAAAAGACCAGGTGGAGCAACTTCTACTTGCCATCCTGAAACCGTGGTACCATCCACACTAGATCTAAAAAATACGCCACTATTACCATCTGCTTCCTGTTTGAATTCCGCAGTTAATTCAAAATCCTTATATGTGTTTTCAGTACCTAAATAACCATAGGCTTTATCTGCGCCACTTTCCGAAACGAGTATTCCATCTTCAACGTACCATTTTTCAGTACCATATACAATCCAACCATCTAAATTTTTACCATTGAATAAAACTTCCTGTTGGGAAAAACAATAATTGGTCAGTAACACCAAAGGGGTAAAAAATAAAATAAATCTCATTAGTAAGTTAGTTAGGTGAATATCACGAAATCCAAATATAGTATAAAGCTTTAAAAATGCTAGAAAATAGCTTCAAGTGTAAAATCATTTCAAACTTAACATTATGGGAAAAATAAATCTATGACTAAATCTTACAAACTGAAGAATATTATAAAAATAATTTTAAATGTTTACATATGTTACATACTATTATACATATGTACAATATGAATATTAGGTAAAATCCTACATTTCATTATCCTAAGCAATTGATTAAAGCAACATTGTATAATTAAATCAAAATCTTAGTATTTATGAAAAATCAAACTTATTTAAGAATCCTTTTACTAATTATAGTATTCTTATTTTATGCCTGCGAAACAGAAAAAGTTAGCACCAACGTAATTGAAAGTTCGTCACTAAAAATGAAACAGATGGGAGAAGTTTATCATTTTAACGCTCCAATATATGATATTTCTAGTGCTCCAGATGGAAGTATAATGGTTGGATTAAATGATGGAGAAGACAGATCAATTCAAATAATAAAGAATGGTAAAGTATCAAAAATAATTGGGCTAGAATCTCAAACGGACATCCAAGGTATTTCTACGATTGGAAGCGGAAATGCTTTTATTACCACGGGTGGAACAGACCTGGCAATGAATGGTGAGTTATATAGGATATCCAATGGAGGAACTCGCATGGTAGCGGACTTAGCCGCATTTGAAAGAAATTATGATCCTGATGCAATGGAAGGAATTCAATGGAAAAATCAACTCTGTGAGGCAATAGATGGATTCAGTGCAGGGCCCCAAAATAATCCATTCAAGGTTACTGCTGTATCTGGCGAGGAAGTACTTGTTGCAGATGCAGCTGGTAATTCTGTACTTTCTGCAAAAACAACTGGCGAGATCGATTGGAAAGCTATACTAACTCCACCATTAGATAACAGTGGTGAATTCATGGTCCGTTGGTATGCAGGAGAAAGTGAAGACATTCAATGTTACGCCCAACCTGTACCTACTTCAATCGCAATTGGTCCAGAAGGTAATGTATTTGTTGGAGAACTTATAGGAGCCCTATCAGAAGCAGATGGTGTTTTCCCAATTGGTCGATCCCGAGTTTGGAAAATAAACAAAGATGCAATGAATGTTGTTTTGAATGAAAAAGTTACCTCTGAAGACTATGAAGTCCTCATTGAAGGGTTAACATCAGTAATTGATATAGAAATAGGTCCAGATGGTTTATTATATGTCGTTGAATTTGATGAAACAAGTTGGTTTGCGTCATTCATTCCTAATGTAGCCTCCGGCGGAACGATAACTGCCTATGACTTAGAAGGAAATTTGGTTATGCAAGTCGCTTCCGGTCTAGAGTTTCCAAGTGCAATAACCTTCGATAAAAAAGGAAATTTATGGTTATTACAAAATAATAATACTTATTGGGTAACAGGAAATATGCCAACTGTTAGGAAGCTCCAATAAAAAATTATTAGAAATTTAATTAAGCCGCAGTTGCGGCTTTTTTTGTTTCCTTTTTCTGTCGGCCTGGGGCCGGGTGAACGGCCATAAAACAAAAATCCCCTTCGATTTCTCAAAGGGGATCCTGTATGATAAAAAGGCGGCGACCTACTCTCCCACGGGATGCAGTACCATCGGCGCTGGCGGGCTTAACTTCCCTGTTCGGAATGGTAAGGGGTGAGCCCCGCCGCTATAGCCACCTTAAGGCCTTGGGCCGCGCTGTCGCGGCCGCAATATCGTGACATATGGGAAAAGGAAGAAACAGCTTTCGGATACCTTGATGGTCAAGAAAAAAAGAGTCCGCCCCCCCGGCCGTGCCGGGGGATGCGCAATAAGCGTACGGGCTATTAGTACCACTCGGCTGCGGACATCGCTGCCCTTCCACCTGTGGCCTATCGACGTGGTCGTCTCCCACGGCCCTTTAAAGAAATCTCATCTTGTGGTGGGTTTCGCGCTTATATGCTTTCAGCGCTTATCCCTTCCGAACGTAGCTACCCTGCGGTGCCGCTGGCGCGACAACAGGTACACTAGAGGTTCGTCCAACCCGGTCCTCTCGTACTAGGGTCAGGTCCACTCAAATTTCTAGCGCCCACTGTAGATAGAGACCGAACTGTCTCACGACGTTCTGAACCCAGCTCGCGTGCCACTTTAATGGGCGAACAGCCCAACCCTTGGGACCTTCTCCAGCCCCAGGATGTGACGAGCCGACATCGAGGTGCCAAACCCCCCCGTCGATGTGAGCTCTTGGGGGAGATCAGCCTGTTATCCCCGGAGTACCTTTTATCCTTTGAGCGATGGCCCTTCCATGCGGAACCACCGGATCACTATGCTCTACTTTCGTACCTGATCGACCTGTATGTCTCTCAGTCAAGCCCCCTTATGCCATTGCACTCTGCGCACGGTTACCAAGCGTGCTGAGGGGACCTTTAGAAGCCTCCGTTACTCTTTTGGAGGCGACCACCCCAGTCAAACTACCCACCAAGCACTGTCCCCCCTGCGGGGGTTAGACTCTAGACAAGCAAAGGGTGGTATTTCAACAATGGCTCCACGACGCCTGGCGACGCCGCTTCAAAGCCTCCCACCTATCCTACACATCACTTGTCCAAAGCCAATACTAAGCTATAGTAAAGGTTCACGGGGTCTTTTCGTCCCACAGCGGGTAATCGGCATCTTCACCGATACTACAATTTCACCGAGCTCATGGCCGAGACAGTGTCCAGATCGTTACACCATTCGTGCAGGTCGGAACTTACCCGACAAGGAATTTCGCTACCTTAGGACCGTTATAGTTACGGCCGCCGTTTACCGGGGCTTCATTTTAGGCCTTCGCTTACGCTAAGCCCACCACTTAACCTTCCGGCACCGGGCAGGTGTCAGGCCCTATACGTCATCTTGCGATTTAGCAGAGCCCTGTGTTTTTGATAAACAGTCGCCTGGACCTTTTCACTGCGGCCCCCCCGGAGGGGGGCGACGCTTCTCCCGAAGTTACGCGTCTATTTTGCCTAGTTCCTTAGCCATGAATCTCTCGAGCTCCTTAGAATTCTCATCCCAACCACCTGTGTCGGTTTGCGGTACGGGCCGCACGGCTCGCTTTTCTTGGAAGTCGCTATGCCGGATTATCGCCTCGGCCGTAGCCTCAGCGTACTATCGGAGTGTTACCACATCCTTCAACGCACTATTCCGTCAGTGCGCACCGACTCCACGCCTCCGTCGCTTTTAGCGCCGCGCGGGTAGCGGAATATTAACCGCTTGTCCATCCACTTCCCCCTTCGGGTTCGCGTTAGGCCCCGACTAACCCTCGGCTGATTAGCATAGCCGAGGAAACCTTGGTCTTTCGGAGTGCGGGTTTCTCGCCCGCATTGTCGTTACTTATGCCTACATTTTCTTTTCCGTGCGCTCCAACGGCCCTCGCGGGACGCCTTCGGCGCACACGGAATGCTCCCCTACCACAGAATATTCTGTCCATAGCTTCGGTGGTGTGTTTATGCCCGATTATTATCCATGCCGGACCGCTCGACTAGTGAGCTGTTACGCACTCTTTAAATGAATGGCTGCTTCCAAGCCAACATCCTAGCTGTCTGGGCAGTCCAACCTCGTTTATTCAACTCAACACACACTTGGGGACCTTAGCTGATGGTCTGGGTTCTTTCCCTCTCGGACATGGACCTTAGCACCCATGCCCTCACTGCGTTACATCATTATATAGCATTCGGAGTTTGTCAGGAATTGGTAGGCGGTGAAGCCCCCGCATCCAATCAGTAGCTCTACCTCTATATAACTAATAACACGCTGCACCTAAATGCATTTCGGGGAGTACGAGCTATTTCCGAGTTTGATTGGCCTTTCACCCCTACCCACAGGTCATCCGAAGACTTTTCAACGTCAACCGGTTCGGGCCTCCACTGTGTGTTACCACAGCTTCACCCTGCCCATGGGTAGATCACACGGTTTCGCGTCTAACGCCACTGACTATACCGCCCTGTTCAGACTCGCTTTCGCTGCGGCTCACGCACCTGAAGTGCTTAACCTTGCCAGAAACGTTAACTCGTAGGCTCATTATGCAAAAGGCACGCCGTCACGGATAAATCCGCTCCGACCGCTTGTAGGCGTATGGTTTCAGGTTCTCTTTCACTCCGTTGTTCACGGTTCTTTTCACCTTTCCCTCACGGTACTGGTCCACTATCGGTCTCTCAGGAGTATTTAGCCTTGGCGGATGGTCCCGCCAGATTCACACAGGGTTTCTCGTGCCCCGCGCTACTCAGGATACCGCTATCGATAACGCTCTTTGCCCGTACGGGGCTCTCACCCTGTATCGCCCGACTTTCCAGACGGTTCCGGTTCATTGCGCATCAAATGTCGCGGTCCTACAACCCCGGACGGTCCGTAAACCGCCCGGTTTGGGCTAATGCGCGTTCGCTCGCCACTACTAGCGCAATCACTGTTGTTTTCTTCTCCTCCGCCTACTTAGATGTTTCAGTTCAGCGGGTTCGCCCACCTTGCGGTGTGACTGGCCTTCAACCAGCCGGGTTGCCCCATTCGGAAACCCCCGGATCACAGGTCATGTGCACCTCCCCGGGGCTTATCGCAGCTTATCACGTCCTTCGTCGCCTCTGAGAGCCTAGGCATCCCCCATACGCCCTTCTTTCGCTTATTGTTGCTCTTTATGTTATTCAAGATTCTATCTACACCGCCGAACCGAAGCCCGGCGGCGCTCGTATCCGCCGGGGCGCCTAAGCGCCCCGGCTATGTTTTTCGTGTTTCTCTTTTCCCAATATGTCAATGAACTTTCGTGCCCGAAACGGGCCCTGTGGAGAATATCGGAGTCGAACCGATGACCTCCTGCGTGCAAGGCAGGCGCTCTAGCCAGCTGAGCTAATCCCCCGTAAAAACCCCAAAAGCCTCCCTGGAGACCCTGGTGCTACCGACGGCAACACGGGTAACCCAACTTCTAAAATTTCCTTTCAGTATATAATGAACTTCCCTAAGCAATGCCCGGCAAATCGCCAAAACAAGCTTAGCTTGTAGTCTCAGGCAGACTCGAACTGCCGACCTCTACATTATCAGTGTAGCGCTCTAACCAGCTGAGCTATGAGACTGCATTTATTTTATAAAAAAAAGGGATCGACAGTGAAAAGAACGGGCCACCCTCGCGCCGGGGGGACCGAAAGGTCCGCCGGCTGCCCGGAACGCATCCGGGCAACTTCTCTAGAAAGGAGGTGTTCCAGCCGCACCTTCCGGTACGGCTACCTTGTTACGACTTAGCCCTAGTTACCGATTTTACCCTAGGCCGCTCCTTGCGGTGACGGACTTCAGGCACTCCCGGCTTCCATGGCTTGACGGGCGGTGTGTACAAGGCCCGGGAACGTATTCACCGCAGCATGGCTGATCTGCGATTACTAGCGATTCCAGCTTCACGGGGTCGAGTTGCAGACCCCGATCCGAACTGTGACCGGTTTTGTAGATTCGCTCCGCCTTGCGGCGTGGCTGCTCTCTGTACCGGCCATTGTAGCACGTGTGTAGCCCAGGACGTAAGGGCCGTGATGATTTGACGTCATCCCCACCTTCCTCGCGGTTTGCACCGGCAGTCTCGCTAGAGTTCCCGACATTACTCGCTGGCAACTAACGACAAGGGTTGCGCTCGTTATAGGACTTAACCTGACACCTCACGGCACGAGCTGACGACAACCATGCAGCACCTTGTAAAGTGTCCGAAGAAGGGTCTGTCTCTAGACCTGTCACTCTACATTTAAGCCCTGGTAAGGTTCCTCGCGTATCATCGAATTAAACCACATGCTCCACCGCTTGTGCGGGCCCCCGTCAATTCCTTTGAGTTTCATTCTTGCGAACGTACTCCCCAGGTGGGATACTTATCACTTTCGCTTAGCCACCCAGCCCGAAGGCCGGACAGCTAGTATCCATCGTTTACGGCGTGGACTACCAGGGTATCTAATCCTGTTCGCTCCCCACGCTTTCGTCCATCAGTGTCAGTGCGTTGTTAGTGATCTGCCTTCGCAATCGGTGTTCTATGTAATATCTATGCATTTCACCGCTACACTACATATTCCAACCACTTCACAACGACTCAAGACAACCAGTATCAAGGGCAATTCCACGGTTGAGCCGCGGGATTTCACCCCTGACTTAATCATCCACCTACGGACCCTTTAAACCCAATGATTCCGGATAACGCTTGCATCCTCCGTATTACCGCGGCTGCTGGCACGGAGTTAGCCGATGCTTATTCCTACGGTACCGTCAAGCCCCCAACGCGTGGGGGTGTTTCTTCCCGTATAAAAGCAGTTTACAACCCATAGGGCAGTCTTCCTGCACGCGGCATGGCTGGATCAGGCTTCCGCCCATTGTCCAATATTCCTCACTGCTGCCTCCCGTAGGAGTCTGGTCCGTGTCTCAGTACCAGTGTGGGGGATCCCCCTCTCAGGGCCCCTACCCATCGTAGCCTTGGTATGCCGTTACCATACCAACTAGCTAATGGGACGCATGCCCATCTCGTACCGATGAATCTTTAATATTATAGTAATGCTACAATAATATGCCATGGGGTATTAATCCACGTTTCCATGGGCTATCCCCCTGTACGAGGTAGGTTGCATACGCGTTACGCACCCGTGCGCCGGTCTCAAGGGAGCAAGCTCCCTCTACCCCTCGACTTGCATGTGTTAGGCCTGCCGCTAGCGTTCATCCTGAGCCAGGATCAAACTCTTCATCGTAGATTCTTAAATATCTTCCGACGGAATATCCTCCAGGTGCCCCCCTTAAGGGGCGCTCAAAATGGTCTGTTCTTCTCTTTGTTCCCGCCACCTAAAACAGTGGCGGTACGCTGTCAATCCCAATATGTTAATGAACTTTTTCCGTTCCGCCCAAATGCCCTTCCGGACAAAAGCGGGTGCAAATATAAAACCCTTTTTCCATTCCCGCAAAACCTTTTTCAAAAAAAAATCCCGCTCCAAAAAAAACACCAATAAGGACCCATATGAACGACGCAAAAAAACTTCTCCGGTACCCCAATCGGGGACCTCCCCTTTTTTGCGGCTGCAAAGATAGAAACAATTTTTAGTCTTTTCAAAATTAAATCTCAAAAATATTTCAAATAATTTTTAACCTCCTATTTGTGCGTGGATTAGCCAATAAAGAGTTTCAAAATTCAATCTGTTCCCACATTAAATAAGTAAAAAGAGATTTACAAAAATTAAGATTGCCAATTGAAAACGAGAGAAGGTTATATATATAATTGTATGTAAATGGAGATACTCATATCTTTGCAGCTGTTTTTTTGATTAATCAATCTGTATGATACATATTACATTACCGGACGGATCGGTAAAGAACTTTGAAGCGGGTGTGACTCCGATGGATGTGGCAAAAGATATTAGCGAAGGATTTGCCCGTAACGTTATTTCAGCAAAATTTAATGATACAGTTGTTGAAACCGTAACACCTTTAATGGAAGATGGAAGCCTCATATTATTTACTTGGAACAATGAGGAAGGAAAAAAGGCGTTTTGGCACTCATCTGCACATATACTTGCACAAGCTCTTGAAGAGCTGTACCCTGGCATTAAATTAACAATAGGGCCAGCAATAGAGAATGGATTCTATTATGATGTTGATACAGTTGACCACACCATATCTGAAAACGATTTCAAGAAGATTGAGGATAAAATGTTGGAGATAGCAAGAGGAAAGCATGATTTCAAAATGCATCCGGTTACTAAAAGCAAGGCATTAGCACTATATCAGGAACAAGGAAATGAATATAAAGTAGAACTGATAGAGAATCTTGAGGACGGTACCATTACCTTTTGCGACCATTCCAATTTTACTGATTTATGTAGAGGTGGACATATTCCAAACACGAGTATTGTTAAGGCGGTTAAAATTATGTCCGTTGCTGGAGCGTACTGGCGCGGTGATGAAAACAAACCTCAACTTACAAGAGTTTATGGAATTTCGTTCCCAAAACAAAAGGATCTTACTGAGTATTTAAATTTATTAGAAGAGGCTAAGAAACGAGACCACCGTAAATTAGGAAAGGAACTTGAACTTTTTACATTTTCACAAAAAGTGGGTCAGGGTCTTCCGCTATGGCTACCTAAAGGGGCAGCCCTTCGAGAAAGGTTGGAGAACTTTTTAAAACAAGCCCAGAAAAAGGCTGGTTATGAAATGGTAGTTACACCCCATATAGCACAAAAGGAGCTTTATGTTACTTCCGGACATTTTGCCAAATACGGAGAAGACAGTTTTAAACCAATTAAAACTCCAGCAGAAGGTGAGGAATTTATGCTCAAACCTATGAACTGCCCCCATCATTGTGAGATTTATAAAAACAGACCTTTTTCTTACCGCGAATTACCAAAGCGCTATGCGGAATTTGGAACAGTATATAGATATGAACAAAGTGGAGAGCTTCATGGTCTTACCAGAGTTAGAGGTTTTACCCAAGATGATGCACATATATTCTGCACACCAGAACAGTTAGATGAAGAGTTTAAAAATGTAATCGACCTTGTATTATACGTTTTTGGATCCCTAGGATTCGAGAATTTCACTACACAGGTTTCTTTGCGAGACCCAGAAAATCCTGAAAAGTATATTGGTAAAGATGAAGTTTGGGAAAAGGCTGAAAGTGCCATCATATCAGCAGTTGAAGATAAAGGTCTTGATTATGTAATTGAAACTGGTGAAGCAGCATTTTATGGCCCAAAGCTAGATTTTATGGTGAAAGATGCTTTGGGACGTAAATGGCAACTAGGAACTATACAAGTTGATTACAATCTACCTGAAAGATTTGAATTAACTTACAAAGGCAATGATAATGAATTGCATCGCCCTGTAATGATCCACAGAGCACCCTTTGGAAGCATGGAAAGATTCGTGGCAATACTTTTGGAACATACAGCCGGAAATTTCCCGCTTTGGCTGATGCCAGACCAGGCTATTATACTGTCTCTAAGTGAGAAATACGAAAATTACGCCAAAAATGTTTTAAATTTGTTAGAAAATCACGAAATTCGCGCCCTCATTGATAATAGGAACGAAACCATAGGAAAAAAGATTCGTGAGGCGGAAATGAATAAAATTCCTTTCATGATTATTGTCGGCGAAAATGAGGAGAAATCTGGTATGATTTCTGTAAGGAAACATGGGGGCGAAGATTTAGGATCAATTAGTGTAGCTGATTTTGCGCATTTAATTAAGTCTGAAATCAATAAAACCTTAAAACCTTTTAACCCAATAAAATAAAGTTTAACTAAAATAGTAAAGCCATAGCATTAAGAAAATTTTCCTCACCTAGACATGTCAAAGAGGAACAACACAGAATTAATTCAAAAATTAGAGCCGAAAAGGTAAGAGTTGTCGGCGACAATGTAGAACAAGGTATTTATCCTACAAAAAAGGCCTTAGAGTTGGCTGATGAACAAGGATTGGATCTTGTAGAGATTTCACCAAAAGCTGATCCGCCAGTTTGTAAAGTAATGGATTATAAGAAATTCCTTTACGAACAGAAAAAACGTGAAAAGGTACTTAAAGCGAAAGCAACAAAGGTTGTAATCAAGGAAATTAGGTTTGGACCACAAACGGATGACCATGATTATGACTTTAAGAAAAAGCACGCTGAGAAATTTTTAAAAGATGGTGCCAAATTAAAAGCATTTGTATTCTTCAAAGGAAGATCAATTGTTTTTAAAGATCAAGGTCAAATTTTATTATTAAGATTGGCCCAAGATTTGGAAGATTACGGAAAGGTAGAACAGATGCCAAAATTAGAAGGTAAGCGTATGACTATGGTCATGGCTCCTAAGAAAACGAAATAATATAACACCTTGTGGTAGTTATTTAAGATAAATAAGCGAAAAATTAATTAATAGGAAAGAACAATGCCTAAAATGAAAACAAAATCTAGTGCCAAAAAGCGTTTCAAGCTTACTGGTACTGGTAAAATCAAAAGAAAGCATGCTTTTAAGAGTCATATTCTTACGAAGAAGTCTAAAAAGCGTAAGCTTGCATTGACCCATGATACTTTGGTACATGAGGCCGATGAAAACAATGTTAAATTAATGTTGCGTTTGAAGTAACATTTTTTAACCGGTTCAATTATTATAAACCCTGGAGTTAGGCTGAAGCAAAAAGTATTCAAAAAAGTATCTGATAGATCGCCTACTACAAAAAACAATTAAATTATGCCAAGATCAGTAAATTCTGTAGCAAAAAGAGCCCGAAGAAAAAAGGTTCTTAAACAAGCAAAAGGTTACTTCGGAAGACGTAAAAACGTTTGGACAGTAGCTAAAAATGCGGTTGAAAAAGCGATGCAATATTCGTACAGAGACCGCAGAAACAAAAAGAGAACATTCCGTGCCTTATGGATCCAAAGGATTAATGCAGGTGCTAGACAGTACGGTTTGTCCTATTCAAAATTTATGGGCTTATTAAAAGCTAATGATATTAACCTTAACCGTAAGGTTTTGGCGGATTTAGCAATGAATAACCCAGAAGCTTTTGAAGCAATTGTAAATAAAGTAAAATAGGCTATTGGCCTAGAAAATATTAACCATTTCGCTTATCAAACCCGGCTAATTAGGCCGGGTTTTTTATTGCTTCAATTTTGTTTCTTCTCTTGGTTTAGCCCTAAAAGTTCGGAATAAGCCATTTTAAATTCTTCCCAATCAACATAATGGTCACCAGAAGTATCATAACTCTCTATGAGTTTCCTTGCCACAATCCCCCTGATAAAACCACTGATCTCGGCTTCTTTCAATAATTTAACCAATTCTTGGCTACTTAACTTTCCATCACTGTTTTTATCAAAGAATCTGAATGCCTCTTGAGGCGAACTAAAATATTTGGTAATTAAAATTTGGATTTTTTCTAATATAGAATCATTAGTATCCATTTTGGCACAAAATCAATTTAAAGATTGAAAAAATCCAATTAATAAAATTTAAAATAGCTATTTAGGCTTAATGGAACCACCTGGTTTAGACGTTCCTTGTGGCTTTATACTACCACCTGGTTTAGAAGTTCCTTGAGGCTTTATACTGCCACCAGGCTTTGAAGTGCCTTGAGGCTTTATACTGCCACCTGGCTTTGAAGTACCTTGGGGTTTAATACTACCACCTGGTTTAGAAGCCCCTTGAGGCTTAATGCTACCACCTGGCTTAGATTTACTGTTGTCAGACATAATATAAAGGATTAATTAATTACTATTTAGTAAATTAGGAAAATTACGTAATTTAAACAAATAATTGCCCTATATCTCCCAAACAGAACCATACATTTTTTAAAATGCAATTGAGGGATTTCATTAAAGAATGCCATAATAGAAGTATTTTTAAATTACTTTCTATTTACATAGTAACTGCCTGGGTTACTCTTCAAGTTTTATCAGTAGTAATAGAACCTTTAAAACTTCCACAAAACACAGTTACCTATTTCATTATTATTTCATTAATAGGCTTACCAATATACATGCTTGTTTTATGGAATGCCAGATTAAAATATAAATCACACCAAGGTGATGACTCATTAATGGATAGTATTAAGAAGGAAATTAATTTTAAAAAGGGTTATTTCTTTTCAACAACTATCATTGGAGGACTTGCATTGTTTGCATCTGTTCTGGTTTTCAATCAGGGATTATCCCAAAACGCTTCTGAAATACCCATTGAAAAAAGCAACACCATTGCAGTATTAGATTTCGAAAACAACACGGGTGACAAGTCATTAGATGTTATAGGTAAAATGAGTTCAGATTGGTTGATTCATGGAATTACCGAGCATGATGCAGGCCAAGTAATTTCCCCAAAAACCATAAAAAATTACTCTGATTTAATGGGAGTGCCAATGAATGCACAGTTTGATATTAAATTTCTTGGCAAATTGCTAAAACCGAACAAAATAATAACAGGATCTTTTTATAATGTAAACAAAGATTTAATTTTTAATTGTGTTATAAAAAATGCAAGTGACAATACTATCTTAGAGGCTTTCCCCTCAATAAAATGTTCTATTGATAATCCAGTAAAGGGGATTGAAGAAATCAAACAATTGGTTTTGACCTATTTGCTCCAGGATGGTGACAAAAGGCTCATCCTCCAGGAAAATCCTCCAAGATATGAGGCTTTCCAAAAGAAAATTACTGCAGACGCAAATTATGATAATCAGGAACTATACATAAAATTATTGAATGAATCCATCGATTTAGACAGTACTTATTTTGAACCTAAGGTTTTGAGGGTACAGCACTATTATAATAATGGCGACTATAAAATAGCAGATTCATTAATAAAGATTATCGGGAGTAATCCAAAACTTAGCAAAAGGCAAAAAAATCTTTTGTTGTTCTGTGAGGCGCTGATTGACGGAAAAAATGATAGGATCTATCGGCACTGGAATCAAGAATATATTATAGCTCCATTCCATCTGGAAAGCAATTCAACTGAAATGGTATTGCTTACAGAGTTTATTTACAAACCCGAAAAAGTTGAAGAAGTTTTCAATATTATCCCTACCTCCGATTTGGTCATAGAAGATTGTGAGCATTGTAAGTACCGATATTTTATGATGGGGTTGGCCTACAATAATCTTGAAGAGTACGATAAAACAATTGCCCTGCTCGAACCAATCTGTAAAATAATAGATGATAGATCAATAGATTTCACCTTAATGCACGCCTATATTAAAGAGAACAAATTGGAAAACTTAAGGGATTTTATTTCTAAAAAATCCTTACTAATATCTAATCAGCAGAAAATTAATTATTTCAACTTCATAGGAAAGAATTCTTTACTGGTTAACAATAAAGAATTAGCGGATGAATTCTTCTCAAAATCCCTATCCCAAAATGGAGGTTTGTCACAGTCATTGGCCGAAGCAAACTATTATTTAGGTGACTATGCGAAGACCGTAGAATTGTTGCAGCCTTTATTAAACCATGATCAAAAGTCAATTATCACCACCCTTTATTTAGCGCTTTCCAAATATAATTCGGGCGAGCAAAAAGAAGCTATGGAATTATTGAATAGCTTAGATAAGCTTCGAAATAACTATGATTACGGCGATGTTGATTATGCTTATTCTCAATTTTATGCTTCCACCGGAAATCTGGAAAAAGCCATCAACCATTTAATGACTTCCGTGGCTAAAGGAAATACCTATCTTATTGACAATTTTCAGTACGACCCATTATTACTTAGTTTACAAAATCACCCAAATTTTAAAAAAGCATTTACTTTTTGGCACTAACTAATCTTATATATCAATGCTTAAATCAAATTTATTAATTGTTGAGTTTTCTCAATTTATTGAATTCTTGGATGTAATTGTTTGGCCGCTGACCTTAATTGCGGTGGTCTGGTTGTTTCGAAAAAACCTATCTGGAATTATTTCCAATATAGGCTCAGTTAAAGCGGGCGCAAGCGGATTCGAAATGACCTTCCAAGAAAAATTAGCAAATGTTTCAAATCTTTTAGAAAATGATACCCATGGCAAAACCAAATCGGCTTCTGATATTAATGTAGGATTTGAAAGACCAGGCAATCCTTATCAACAGTTATTAAATCTAAGGGATAAATTACATTCTAAAATTTTAAGAAAGGCTATCGACAGCGATATCCCAATAAATGATAATTCAACAAGGGACCTTATTAATCATTTAAAATTGCATAATTATATATCTAGCACAACTGCACAAAATGTTATTGCATTTATGGAACTTACAGAAGTTCATGACCCCAACATCACCCAAACTGATGTTAATAAGGCAACAACTCTTTTTAAACTATTAAATATTTAATTCTGTGGAAAAGGATAAGCTAAAAAATGCCTATGCCATACTAATTGGGGTTGGAGCCGATCTTAAAGAATCGGTAATTGATGCAAAATCTATTTATGATATTTTGATTGATGATAACTTATGTGGTTACAAAAAAGAAAATGTGTTTTTAATTACTGAAGAGGAGGCCACTAAAGACAACATTCTTAAAACCCTGGAGACCTTGAAAAATAAAGTAGATTTTGATTCATCAGTTCTTTTATTCTATTCAGGTCATGGCGGTTACCACGAAGGTGCAGACATCTATTATCTCCAACCAAATGATTTTACTCCAGAAAATTATATCGATGCCAAAGATTTAAGGCAGTTAATTAATGAAATGCGATCTAAGCGTATGGTTCTTTTTTTAGATTGCTGCCATGCCGCTGGAATGTTTAAACAAGGAGTAGGAAAATATCAAACACAGCTCACCCCTTCAGTAATTCCAGAAGATAATTTTAACAAGATTGAGGGTCTAGCCCAGAAAATTGATAATGACCAAGGCATCTCAATTGTCTCCTCATGTCGTGAAAATCAACTGTCTTGGATTATGGATGGAGATGAAAATAGTCTCTTTACAAAGTGCCTTTTAGAAGTTTTAAAAGGTACACATAAAACTTATTTTGAAGATGAATTCATTAGAATATCCGAAGTGGTCCATTACATTTTCAAAAGAGTTCCTGAAATTCAACCTTCTCAAAACCCATATGTAAATCTTCAAATTTATGATGATTTTGTTTTAAGCAATGTTCCTAAGAATTTACATGATAATATAAGCCATACCTTAACCAATTCTTCAGATAACAAACATCAACAAAGTTCCAAGAGTTTAATTCAATCCTATCGGGATGAGGAGAACAATAAAAACCTTATCCTATTTGTACATGGGTTCACAGGAGAAGGAAATGATTCATTTGGAAAATTCCCGGAATTTCTTTTGACTGAGCAAGGTTTAAAAGGCTGGGATATTAAACCAATTGGATATGCACCTAATGTTGTCCCCGAATTAGGTAAAGATGTTTGGTCCAATAGTACTGATATTGAAAAAATTTCCCAATATCTGATAACTTGTATGAAATACAAGTATGAAAAGTATAAAAGGGTTGCCATTATTGCACATAGCTTAGGAGGACTGGTTGTACAAAAAGCAATTGTCGATATGGACAAAGGGCACAGAAATAAAATTTCACATGTAATTCTTTTTGGTTGCCCAAGTTTAGGCATAGATTCAGAAGTATTAGAAAATTTATGGAAAGGAAGATACAAGGAGATGGATGAAAAAGGAGAATTCATCACAGACTTACGTGAAAAATGGGATGAAATTTTTTCTAATACACTTCCTTTTAAATTGAAAACAGTTGCCGGAACCGAGGATAATTATATCTCCTACAAATCATGCCATGATCCGTTTCCAAAAGATACTAGGGAATTTGTAACTGGCGACCATTTTACAATGGTAAAACCGCAGTCAACTGACGAAGCAGTTTATAAATTAATTTTAGGCGTTCTTACTGGAAACGAATTTTTTAAGGATTATGCAAAATCTGCCGAGATAAATATGCTCATTGGAAACTATGAAGAAGTCATAAATGAATTGTTTCCGAAGAAAGAACATTTAGATGCAAACGGCCTGAGAAATCTGGTTTTTGCGTTAGAAGGAACAGATAGGAGTTCAGAGATTTATGATTTATTAAACGATCATCCTCTTCTTAAAAATAATTCGGATTTTATGGGAATTCTTGGTGGCAGGCACAAGAGGGAGTATCTGAAAACCTATTCACAAAGTAGTGGAGAAAAGGCACTTGAATTTTATTCAAAAGGTTACCAAATGGCTAAAAATGATAAAAATGATTCACAGATTTATTATCATGCCATTAATTTGGCGTTTTTGAATCTTGTTTTGAAAAGGGATGAATCTAAAATGAAATCTTTTGCCGAGGAGGCAAAATCTTCTGCAGAAAATTGCAGAGATAACCTTTGGAAATTTGCTACATTGGGTGAAGCTTCAATTTATTTAGATTCCATGGAAGATGCAGAGGAATTGTATGTAAAAGCGGCGAGACAGGCAGATATAAGACAAAAAATATCAATGTTCACTAATGCATATACAAGTTATGCAGTTTTAATGGATGGAGTTTCAGAACATGATCGCTTTGCGAAGTTTTTAAAAACAACACTCCTTAATTAAACAGCTTTAAACAAGTTTTGAATTAGGAGTTTTGATTTTTTGATTATATTTAAAACTAATTAACCTTTATAACCAACTAAACGCGTGGCGACTAAGTCAATTGTCTTTGTGAGTTATTCACATGAGGACAAAGATATAGCATTAGGTCTTACCAAAGAATTACAGGCTCTTGGAGCAAATATTTGGATTGACCAAATTGGCATTAAATTAGGTCAACATTGGGATAATACCATTGAAGAAGCCTTAGAAGAAGCAGGTACTTTAATGGTCCTTATTTCAAATAATTCTGTAACATCTCCAAACGTTCAGGACGAAGTTTCTATTGCCATTAATGACAAAAAACGCATTGTTCCTATTCTTATTGAGCAATGCGAATTACCTATGCGCTGGCGCAGATTACAATATGCGGACTTTATTTCAGATCCTGAAAAATCTTTAAATGATGTTTTAGAAGCCTTAGAGATACAGCGCCCCCAAGGTTATATAGCGGATAAAATTAAATCGATTTTAAAATCACTTAAACACGGAAATGCTGACCTAGTTATCCCGAAACCTACGGATTCCTCTGAAACTACCTTTAATAATAAGGATATAGAAAAGAACAAAGAAGCTCTCCTAATTTCAGAACCAGAAATGGATAGAGCCACTTTGATGTACAGGAAAGTTATATCGAAAAATAAAATATTAATCATTTCAACGGCGGTAGCAAGTCTTTTCCTCATGACTATACTGCTGTTTATAACTAAAACTGAACCAACTTGGTTGGTAATTTTAGGATCTTTGATTTTAAATCTCCTTTCCATTAAACCAATCGGCAATATCAACAAAAGCTTCAAACGTATAGAATTAATAGATCTTCTAAAATTAAAAAGACAACGGTTGATTAGAATTATTGCTGATCTAGATGATGAAGAAATGGAGAATTTTAACCAAGAATTTACTAACTACATTTCACACTAGAGTATGAAAAGAATAGATGATAAACTTCAAGAAATTGAAAAATACCATAAACGCAATGGATTTCTCTTCATTCTATCCGTGATTCTTATTTTCGTTTGTATGGGTTTGGTTTTTATTTATGAAAAAGAAATTAGGGCCAAAGATGTTACAATCTCCGTTCAAAGTGATACTATTTCTGAACAAAAAATAAAATTATCCAAAACTTACCAGGAATTAGAAACAGCTTATTCCGATCTAAAAAACAGCTTAAATCCAGATAAATACTGGGCAAGCATACAAGATCAAAATTCTGTTGAATCCTATTTAAACTATATTACGAACGATTTAGAGATCGCAAAACCCTATAAGCAGGATGCTATAAAAACATTAGACAAAGACCCTATGGAACTTGAAGGTTTTGAAGGTTGGGTTTATGCAGGTAAAATGAATGAGGACATTTTTGAGGATGGTAGAATGACTGTTTTAATGAGAAATGATTCCACAGTAAATTTAAAAGATGTTCTTCCCAAAAAATTTGATATTATAAAGCATAATAAAAAAAATCCTCCCGCCTTATTCACCTATAAGAAATCTAAATTGACTTCTAGAAATCCTGCCATCCAGGTTTGGAGGGCGGGTTCAAAAGCATTCGTTGATAGTGTATACCAAGACGGGATTGAAATTAGGATTAAGGTTAAATATTACTAAATTTTGCCTACTTTATTCTGGTAAACCTCCAGTATGTGCCTGGCATTTTTCTTCTTTCCATTAAAAGATGTGCTCAAATGATATGGAATTATATCTATTAGAATTTTCTTAACAACTTTAAATTATGGGTCTCTATAGATTTGCTGAGAACCTTAAGAAATTTATATGAGTTTGAAAGTATCCTTGACCAAAATCACCCTTATTTTAATTTTATTTCTTTCATTACAAAATATAGTTAACGCTCAACAAAAAAGTGTAAGCCCCTATGAATGGAAATGGGGTCGAGATGGCATCTGGACTGGAGCAGCCCTAGGTGCAAGTACCTACGGACTTTTACTTATTATAAATAAAGACGATTTGTCTGAAGAAAAATTTAATTCATTAAGTATTGATGATATTAACGGAATTGATAGATGGGTCGCGGGCAACTATTCAAGGTCCGCATCTTCAATTAGTGATATTCCATTTGCATTGGCCTTTGTAGCACCTATGGCTATGCTTTTCGATGATGAAATAAACGACCATACAGGACAATATATTGGTATTTATTTGGAAAGCTTAGCAACGACTGCTGCTCTCTATTCTGTTACTGCTGGCCTTGTAAATAGATCTCGACCCTACGTATATAGTGATAAAGCACCTATGGATCGACGTTTAAGCAACAACGGGCAACGTTCGTTCTTTTCGGGCCATACGGCTGTGGTAGCTACCTCAACCTTCTATACGGCCAAAGTATTTTCAGATTTCAATCCAGATGCAAAAGGAAAGTTCTTTGTTTGGGCAGGAGCCGCAGCTTTGCCCGCTGCAGTAGGTTTTTTACGTATGCAGGCGGGCCAACATTTTTTAACTGATGTCATTACTGGTTATACAATTGGTGCAGCTGTTGGGTTATTAGTTCCAGAATTACATAAAAGAAAAGAGCCAAAATTGTCCTTCTACCCAACCTCGAGTAGAACCATACTAGGTGATAATTACAATGCCATAACTATAAACTATCGCTTTTAAGAATTATTTTCTTTCTATGGCATGAATCTGAATTGTCTCTTGCTTACCTCGTAAAAGCAAATCTCCTATTTTCTCAGTAAAATATTTAGGTTTTAAATTGATATCATTTAGAGTCTTTTCTGAAATCAAAAGAGATTTATCATACTCAGTGCATTGTTCTTGAATTCTAGCAGTCGTATTTATGACATCCCCATGGAAGGCCAGCTCTTTTTTAATACTACCAACCTCTGAAGCCATTAAAGTACCACCATGTATTGCCGCTTTAAAATTGGGTTCGGTTTTATAATGTTTTAAATAATATTTTTTCTGTTTTTTAAGTAGTCTATCAAAATGAAAAAAGAGATCGATACATCGGTTTTGTTTAATACCTCTATTATATTTCCAACTTAGGACGGCCTCATCCCCAACGTACTGGTAAATCATTGCATTATAACGACCTACAATCGTATTTAGGTCATAAAAACAATCTTGTATTAACTGGCTATATTTATAATGTCCCAATTCTTCAGCGATAGTTGTTGAGGACTTTAGGTCGATGAACATAAATATATGTCGCTCCTCTTTGGGTCGCCTATATTTACCAATTAAAAAGGCAAAAAGCATCCCCTTCCCGAATTTATCATCAACAATCCTAAAGAAATAAAACAATAAAGAGCATAGGAAGAAATATCCAGCGATCAACCAAAATGTATGACTTGTTTCCCACCATCCGGATTCATTTGGAAGATCGATATTCATTTCATCTTCAATAAAGAACATTATGAAATTGACAGTAAAAACAAGAAAAACAAAATAAATTATGGATTTGATGAGGATAATAACTAAAAGGAAAACCTTTTTTGAAACCAATTGATCGAATAAATATTCAACAGTCCCATAAACCACACCTACAAATACACCTAAAATTGAAACAAATTTCAGCCATTGGTCAACCGGAATGATATAATCTGATTCATAATTGGCTGCCTGATCGTTATCTATTCCAAAATAGCGGATCATTACAAATATGCTAAAGGCAATCGTCCAAAAGATTATGGCATAAAGGATAAGTCTACCATATTGCTTTAAATAGTAAGTGATCACAAGTACGACCTAAATTATTTAGTTAGAGAAATAAAAGTAAACATTTAGATAAACGATTTTAATCTAATAAGAATAAAATCGAATTGATTTAAAATTTATGTCTTTTGTTTGTGCTTTTTTGCTGCTGGGAACAAGACATTATTTAATATAAGTCTATATCCCGGCGAAGTTGGATGAAGATCTAATTCAGTTTTCGGATCACCAACCTTGTGGGTATAATCTTCAGGATCATGGCCACCATAAAAGGTGAAAAATCCTTTTCCTTTAATGCCATGAATATATTTCGCCTCACCATTCGATTTATTTTCCCCTAAAATAAGAACATTCGACTTTATTTCATCTCTGGTAAATGAGGTCGTTTGTCCCATAAAACCTTTAACCAAGGCTGTGTGGTTCTGGGTAAGCATGGTTGGAACCGGGTCCCACTTTGCCGAGTATTCCATCAACGTAAAATAGTCCGTTTCTTTAGGAATTTGTCTTCTGTTAGTCATATCAATTGAAGAGAACTCATATTTATTCGGATCTCTTTCCAGGATAAAATTGGTAAATGCAAAGGTTGGTTTATAATCAATCAAGCTTTGATAATTTGGAGTGCTACCATCACCATCAAACATTGGTTCACAGATATCCACACCTTCTGCAGATAGAGCAATGTCAAAGCTATCTGTTGCTGAGCACATAGCAAACATAAAACCACCACCGATTACATAATCTCTAATCTTTAGAGCCACAGCTAGCTTCTCTTCTGATACTTTATCGAATCCCAATTTAGTAGCCAAGGCCTCTGCTTCTTTTTTCTCTTCTATGTACCAAGCTGCAGATCGATAACTTCTGTAGAACTTCCCGTATTGGCCGGTAAAATCCTCGTGGTGTAAATGCAACCAATCATACAACAACAAGGCATCATTTAGAACTTCTTCATCATAAACAGTATCATATGGTATTTCAGCATAGGTTAAAACCATTGTAACTGCATCATCCCATGGCTGCATTCCTTTGGGAGTATAAACCGCAATTTGAGGAGCCTTCTCTAAAACAACAGCTTCCATATTTTGTGAAGGACTAGTTATGAACTCTAAAATTTCTTCCGTTTTATTATTGGATAAAATTTCAAATGAGACTCCTCTTATTTTACATTCTCGCTCAATTTCATCAGAGAAAGGCAGCAAAAAAGAACCTCCTCGATAATTTAAAAGCCACTTTACCTTTAACTGCTTAGATAGGGTCCAATAGGTTATCCCATAAGCTTTTAGATGGTTTTGTTGACCTTCGGCATCCATAGGAACTAGAATATAAGATGCAAAAATTGGAAGGGAAAAAAGGGCAACAATAAGTAATAGTAATCTCTTCTTCATATATCGAATATAAAAAAATCTAAATCTAAAGTTTTGATTTTAAGGTAAATTTATATCGATTTTCTCCTTACAATTTGTATTCCACGTCCAGAAATCAATTGTGCCAGGGTTTGAGTCTGAGGGAACTGTTCAAAAATAACTTTCATAAATACCGTTATTGGTATGGCCATAATCATTCCAGGGATACCCCATATATATCCCCAAAGCATTAACATTACCAATACTGTGATGACATTTATGGAAAACGAACGCCCCATGAGATAAGGCTCCAAAATACTCCCTAAAATAACTTGAACCGCAGTTATAGAAAGGACAAAAAATAACCAAACACTAGAGATATCCAGTTCTACCATTGCAAAAAATGAAAGTGAGACTACGGTAAAAATTGAACCTACCAATTGAATAAAATTCACAGAAAATGCCAATAATCCCCAAAAAACAGGAAAACTAACATCAAAAGCTATACACATTAAACTAGTAAATATGCCTGTTAATAGACTAACGAAGAATTTTACCTTTATAAAAAGAATAATATTATCTTCTATTTGAATAAAGGTTTTAATTGAAGTATGCTCTCGTTTTATTAGAAGTCCTTGTAATACCTTTTGGAGGTTAATAGATTCACCTAACCAAAGAACCACAAAAACCATGGTAGTTAAAATCATCGAAACTGTGCGCTGAACGAATCCGAAAATTGGCCCGAAATCCTCTTCCGTTAAAAACTGTGATATTAAAGGTTCATGAGCCTCAATACGATAATTAAAAACCTTTCCAATATCATTAAGCAGAATCTTAATCTGGTCGGCCACCTTTGGGATAATTTCGTTATTTGGATTTAGAAGCTCCTTACTAGAGATCTTTATCAATTCATAAGTACCTGAAAGCACCCCTACAATAATTATAATGACACTTATAATACCTATAATTCTCGGCACTCCCCTTTTCATTAAAAATCGCATTATCGGAAGAAATAAAAGGGCAATGAACATGGAAAAAACCAGTGGAATAAAAATAAACTTGAGAAGTTTGAGAATATAGAACACAAGAAATACTACTATAATCAATAATAGCATGTTAGTAGTTTTTCTCTTTTTCATGAATAAACCTTTAGTTAATTAAAGGTAAATGAAATGAGTTTAAAAACCGAACAGATTTTTTTATTGGGGTAAACTATTACTTAAAATGGAACTTCACTATCGTCATCATCGATGTCAAACGCATCTGCTGCTGAAGGATAAGAAGTCGGTTTGAAAGTATCGTCATTTGCAGCGGCATTCATTTTACTATGAAATTCGCCGAAAGGCGTATCGAAATCATCGAGGTTATCAAACTTACCAAGGTGGCCGATAAATTTCAAACGAATGTTATCTAAACCTCCATTTCTGTGCTTTGCAACAATAAACTCAGCCTGACCTTCTGTGGGACTTCTTTCCTCATCATCCCACTCGTCTATCTTGTAGTATTCTGGCCGATATATGAATGAAACTATATCCGCATCTTGTTCTATAGCTCCTGATTCTCTCAAATCTGAAAGTAAAGGACGCTTGCTACCTCCTCTAGTTTCTACTGCCCTTGAAAGCTGTGAAAGTGCAATTACAGGTACATCGAGTTCTTTAGCTAATGCTTTCAAGTTTCTTGAAATAGTTGAAATTTCCTGTTCCCTATTCCCGCCTTTTTGGCTTCCTCCCGCGGTCATCAATTGTAAATAGTCAATCACAATTAATCTAATTCCATATTGGGAGGACAAACGTCGTGCTTTTGCCCTTAAATCGAATATGGACAATGAAGGGGTATCATCTATGAACAAAGGTGCCTTCTCCAAAGCTTTAACCTTAACATTGAGTTGCTCCCATTCATGTTTCTCGAGACGACCTGTTCTTAATTTTTCTGATGATAATCCTGTTTCACTAGAAATGAGACGCGTAATTAATTGCACGGATGACATTTCAAGAGAAAAGAAAGCAACCGGAATATCTTGGTTTACCGCTATATTTCTAGCCATAGATAAGGTTAAGGCCGTTTTACCCATACCAGGTCTCGCAGCCACAATCACTAAATCGCTCGGTTGCCAACCAGAGGTTAACTTATCCAATTTATCAAATCCAGAAGGAATTCCACTTAACCCTTCCTTATTTGATATTTCCTCAATTTTCTTTTTCGCTTGAATTACCAAACTTTGTGCAGTCTCTGTACTTTGCTTAATATTTCCTTGCGATACGTCATAAAGTTTAGCTTCTGCCTCATCCAAGAGATCAAAAACATCCTTTGTTTCATCATAAGCCTCCTCAATAATTTCATTAGAAATCTTGATTAGACTGCGCTGAATATGCTTTTGAAGAATAATACGTGCATGAAATTCGATATGCGCTGAAGAAGCCACCCTTTGGGTAAGGGAAATAAGGTAAAAATCACCTCCAACCATATCCAATTTTCCATCTCTCTTTAATTGACTAGAAACCGTTAATAAGTCAATTGGTTGAGTAGATTGAAAAAGTTTAAAAATAGCCTCAAAAATAAATTTATGGGCATCCTTATAAAAAGCCTCAGGAGTTAAAATATCAATAACCTCATCCACACCTTTTTTATCGATCATCATTGCACCAAGCACAGCCTCCTCTAAATCAACGGCTTGCGGAGGAATTTTTCCTTTTTCAAGGTTAATTATGGTGCCTTTATCGACTTTAAAACCACTAAGTGGATTTGGTTGTTTCATAGAGTGCGAATGTAAAAAAATTGTTAAGAAATCATTGGAAGACACAACAGACAATCTTCACCGTTAATTAACAATTAAACTGTTTATAACTCAAAAAAATTGTTGATAACCATCACAAAAATCAATTTGCGACAAGAAGTTAAATTATACTTCTTTAATATAGTAGAGGTTAGCTTTTGTAAACGCCCATGGAAAGGTATTTTTCCATTCGTTTCTCTACAAGTTCTTCTGGGGATAATTTTTTAAGCTCTTCGTAATTTGTCGATATGGCTTTACTAACAGTTTTAAAGGTCTCTTCTCGGTTTGCATGGGCACCTCCCAATGGTTCCTTTATTATATCATCTACCAATTTTTGCTTTTTCATGTCCTTGGCAGTTAATTTTAAAGCATCAGCAGCCTGTTCTTTATATTCCCAGCTTCTCCAAAGGATGGATGAACAAGATTCAGGTGAAATAACGGAATACCATGTGTTTTCCAACATCAACACTTTGTCCCCTACTCCAATGCCTAAAGCTCCACCGGAAGCGCCTTCACCAATGATTAAAACAATAATAGGAACCTTTAAGCGAGTCATTTCCAAAATGTTTCTTGCGATTGCTTCACCTTGCCCTCTTTCTTCAGCTTCAAGACCTGGGTAGGCTCCTGGGGTATCAATTAAAGTTACAATTGGGATATTAAATTTTTCGGCTGATTTCATCAATCTTAATGCCTTACGGTATCCTTCTGGATTAGACATGCCGAAATTTCTATACTGGCGTGTCTTAGTGTTATAACCTTTCTGCTGACCAATAAACATGTAGCTCTGATCACCAATCTTCCCAAGACCACCAACCATTGCCTTATCATCCTTAACATTTCTATCACCGTGTAATTCTAGGAAAGAATCACCACATAAGGCTTTAATATAATCCATAGTATATGGACGATTGGGATGCCTTGATAACTGCACCCGTTGCCAAGGGGTTAAATTTTTATAGATTTCTTTTTTGGTGTCAGCCAATTTTTTCTCAAGTTTTTTGCATGTTTCAGTAACATCCACATCACTTTCCTGGCCAATGATCTGACATTTTTCAAGTTGTTCTTCTAGTTCCTTTATGGGAAGTTCAAATTCTAAATATTCCATAAAAATTGTACGTTATTTCAATTCTCAAATATGAGAATATTAAAATGAAGATTAGTTTTAGTTAGAATTGTCAAAATTACAAAATTGTTTCTGTAACCAAATGAATTTTGATGTTAGGATTGCACAGGAAGATATTTTCTCCTTCTAGTCAAAATTCCATTCGCCATAATTACCCCTAGTATCAATAAGGCTCCAATATAAAATTGAAAACTCATTTTTTCCTGTTCAGGGAAAATCCAAAGAGCCAATAAAATACCATATACCGGTTCAAGGTTATAACTAAGAACTACAGTGTACGGGCTTAAATGTTTCATAATATTCATCGCTGCGATAAAGGCATATGCAGTACAAACTGATGCTAATAAAAAAAGGTAAAGCCAATCAGACGGTACCAAATTGAAAAAACTTGCATCCAATAAATTTCCTTTTATTAAAAGGTATATAGAAATAAATGCTATACCGAAAACAAATTCAATTAGAGAAATGGCAGTTGCATTATTATTTGTATTTATAAACTTTCCATTCATTACGGAAAATAGGGTTGAGAACAAGGCAGAGCTTATCCCAATTATAATCCCATCTAAATACTGAAGTTCACTTCGAGTAATCAAAATAACACCGAACACTACGAGAAGCCCAAAAAAGAGTTCATAGATTCTTAACCGTCGTTTAAAAAATAGAGGTTCAATTATGGATGCAAAGAAAGCTCCACACGAGAACATGGATAACGCAATAGAAACGTTTGCCCGCTTTATTGATTCAAAGAAAGTTATCCAATGCAGAGCAATGCAAAAACCAGCAATTGCGTAAAAAAGGTATTGTTTTCTGCTTACGCTAAACCAGCCCCGAGTTAATATGAGGTAAATGAACATGAGTAAACTTGCCATCACCATTCTGAACCACACCAATTCAACCGCACCAATTGAAATTAAATCCCCAAGGACAGCAGTGAATCCAGCAATGAATACCAAGAAATGTAAATGCAGATAACTTTTAAACTTAACGTTTGGCATATTGTAACAAAACAAAAGCGAATATACCGAAGATAACAACTGGAAGCCAAACCGCGATAAGCGGAGAAAAATCTGATTGTTCTGCCATAACTCCGAAGACCTTATCGAAAAATACAAAAATCATTGCGATAGTGATACCGAATGCAAGATTAATCCCCATGCCTCCGCGCCTTTTCATAGAAGATACGGCAACCGCTATTATTGTTAAGATAAAGACCGAAACCGGCAAACTCCATTTTTTGTATTTTACCACTAAATATCTATTGATATTAGATGAACCACGTTCGCGCTCCTTTTCTATAAAATCTGTAAGTTCACCATAAGAAAGTGTTTCTGCAATATACTGTACTGGTGTTAAGTCATCAATCGAAAAATCTAACACTGTATCTTGTTTTCTCTTTGATTCGATAATTTCATTATCCTCACCAATTTTACGGATAGTATAACTATTTAAAGTATAAGTACTGTCCTCTTCGTTATAAACCAAATTGTTGGCAGATATTTTATGGGTCATTTTGGTACCTTCAAAATGTTCTAAGGTAAAATAATAGCCACGTTTAATTCTTGGATCGAAATTGCTAACATAGATGTACTCGTTATCATTAATCTGACGATAGATATTTACAGTTTGCTGTACATCCCGACTGCTTTTAAAATAACGATACTTAAACTTATTAAATCCATCACTTGCAGATGGAGCAAGGTACATGCCCAAAACTAGAGCGAGAATGGCGATTAGTGTAGCTCCAATGAGGTATGGCCTTAAAAATCGAGTATAAGAAACTCCAGAACTTAAAAAAGCTACAACCTCAGTATTGTTAGCTAATTTGGAAGTGAACCAAATAACAGATAAGAATAAAAATATCGGTAGTAAAAGTGTGGCAAAATATATGGTAAAATCCAGATAATACTGGGCGACCGCAGCAAAAGGCACCTTATTTTCCAAGATTTTACCGATTTTCTCTGCAAGGTTAACGGTAATACCTATTGGAATGAACAACAGTAACATCATAAAAAATGTCAGCAAATACCGCTTTAATATGTACCAATCGAGAATTTTCAATCTTACAATCTATTATCCATGCTAGAAACCATCATATTTTTCCATTGGGCAAAATCACCTTGAAGTATATGTTGTCTTGCCGATCTAACTAGCCACAAATAAAACCCTAAATTATGAATTGTTGCTATTTGTTTTCCCAACATTTCGTTAACCGTGAATAAATGTCTTAAATAGGCTTTAGTATATTCGGTATCAACCCAGGTAATTCCATCTTCATCAATAGGAGAAAAATCGTCTTCCCACTTTTTATTTTTTATATTAATGGTGCCTTTGGATGTAAACAACATACCATTTCTAGCATTTCTTGTCGGCATTACACAATCAAACATGTCTATCCCTAACGCAATGTTTTCCAATATGTTTATAGGTGTTCCAACACCCATTAAATATCGGGGTTTGTCTTCGGGAAGTATTTCGCAAACAACCTCGGTCATTGCATACATCTCCTCCGCTGGTTCCCCAACAGAAAGACCACCTATAGCATTACCTTCAGCACCAGCGTTTGCTATATATTCAGCCGACTGCCTTCTCAAATCTTTATATACACTTCCTTGTACGATTGGAAATAAAGTTTGATCATATCCATAAAGTGGTTTCAATGTTCCTAAATGTGAGATGCATCTATCTAACCACCTATGGGTCATATGCATGGACCTCTTGGCGTAATTATAATCACAGGGATATGGAGTACACTCATCAAAAGCCATTATTATGTCTGCTCCAATGGATCTCTGGATTTCCATTACATTTTCAGGAGTAAATACATGGTAACTTCCATCGATATGGCTTTTGAATTTAACTCCCTCCTCCTTAATTTTCCTATTGGCTGATAGGGAATAAACTTGATACCCTCCAGAATCCGTAAGAATATTACGATCCCAATTCATAAATTTATGGAGCCCGCCAGCCTTTTCTAATATTTCTATTCCAGGCCTCAAATAAAGATGATAGGTATTGCCAAGAATTATGTCAGGATTGATATCGTTTTTGAGCTCCCGTTGGTGAACCCCCTTCACAGATGCTACGGTACCAACAGGCATAAATATAGGAGTTTCAATAACTCCATGGTCAGTAGTAATTACTCCTGCCCTTGCTTTAGAAAGTGAATCTTTCGCCTTAAGTTGAAATTTCATTAATCTTAAAAATAGATTGCCAAAGATAGTCATCTATAAACCAATGCTGGAAATGCATTATAATTTTGTTTATAAATGATGAAAACAGTTGAAAATCCAACACATTTGGCATTGCAAACCGGCTTAGAATGCCTTATTTTTGTGACCGAAATTTTAACACTTTAACTATGGCCGATTTAAAATACCTGAATGATCTTGTGGTGCAAGTTCGCCGAGACATTCTAAGAATGGTGCATAACGTAAATTCTGGTCACCCAGGCGGATCCTTGGGATGTACTGAATTCATGGTTGCTCTATATTCTGAAATTATGGAAAGAAAAGAAGGATTTGATATGGATGGGATTAATGAAGACCTCTTCTTTTTATCAAACGGTCATATTTCACCAGTCTTTTACAGTGTTTTAGCCCGCTGCGGTTATTTCCCTGTAGAAGAACTAGGAACGTTTAGGTTGATAGATTCTCGTCTTCAAGGACACCCAACAACCCATGAGGGATTGCCTGGAGTACGAGTTGCATCAGGTTCTTTAGGACAAGGTATGTCTGTAGCTATTGGCGCAGCCTTGGCAAAAAAACTTAATAATGATACCCATTTAGTATTCAGCTTGCACGGTGACGGGGAATTGCAAGAAGGTCAAAATTGGGAGGCTATTATGTATGCTGGCGCAAAAGGTGTTGATAATCTTATTGCCACTGTAGATCGCAACGGACAACAAATCGATGGTTCTACTAAAGAAGTTCTTTGTTTAGGTGATGTTGGGGAAAAATTTAGAGTCTTCGGTTGGGATGTTTTACATATTGAAAATGGCAACAACCTAGAACAAGTTATTAAAGGTTTGAACGAAGCCAAGTCTAGAACTGGCAAAGGAAAACCTGTCTGTGTTATCATGACTACAGAAATGGGTAATGGTGTCGATTACATGATGCATACTCATGCTTGGCATGGAAAAGCTCCGAACGATGATCAATTAGAAAACGCATTGGCACAAAACCCAGAGACTTTAGGTGATTATTAAGATTATAAATTAAGCAAGAACATCCTTATGAAAACATATACAAATACAGGAAATATAGATACAAGGTCTGGTTACGGAGCAGGAATGACTGAATTGGGAAGAACCAACAAAAATGTGGTTGCCCTTTGTGCAGATTTGACTGGCTCCTTAAAATTAAATGAGTTTGAAAAGGAAAATCCTGAAAGATTTTTCCAAATCGGTATCGCCGAAGCTAATATGATGGGCATAGCAGCCGGAATGACAATTGGTGGAAAAATTCCATTTACAGGAACCTTTGCAAATTTCTCTACTGGAAGAGTATACGATCAAATACGTCAGAGTATCGCTTATTCTGGTAAAAACGTAAAAATTTGTGCTTCCCATGCTGGACTTACATTAGGTGAAGATGGAGCAACACATCAGATTTTAGAGGACATCGGTTTAATGAAAATGCTACCTGGTATGACTGTTATTAATCCTTGCGATTTTAATCAAACCAAAGCAGCAACTATTGCAATTGCAGAATATATTGGCCCCGTTTATTTACGCTTTGGAAGACCAAGTGTTCCAAATTTCACTCCTGCAGATCAAAAATTTGAAATCGGTAAGGCTATAATGCTGAACGAGGGAACTGATGTTACCATTATTGCAACTGGCCATTTGGTTTGGCAAGCCTTAGAGGCTGCAAAAACCTTAGAAGGCAAGGGTATATCTGCTGAAGTAATTAATATTCATACAATTAAACCGCTTGACGAAGAAGCTATTATTAAATCTGTGGCAAAAACCGGATGTGTAGTTACTGCTGAAGAACATAATTATTTAGGAGGTCTTGGAGAGAGTGTGGCTCGGACTTTGGCTATCAATACGCCAGCACCACAAGAGTTTATAGCTACACAAGATACCTTCGGTGAATCTGGCACACCTGCCCAATTGATGGACAAGTATGAATTGAATGCTGCCGCAATTGTAAAAGCAAGTGAGAAAGTAATCAAAAGGAAATAATACTTGTTTGGCAACGTTCTTGATTAGACAATAATCAAATAACGAACAAGTATTATGAAAAAATTGATTTTTAGCGCCCTGTTAGGGTTAATGACAACTTTCGCAATTAATGCCCAAAGCGGGAGTTCTTTCGGAATTAAAGCAGGTTTAAATTACAACGCCAACGGCAATTATTTTGAATCTATTGAGGCTAATGCCCAAAATCCAGATCGCAATGTGGGTTATCACATTGGTGTTTTTGGTAAATTAGGTAATAGTATTTTCTTCAGACCGGAATTGGTATACACGGCTACTAGAAGTGATTATAACAATGACGCATTTAAAATGAAAAAAATTGATGCGCCATTATTAGTAGGTCTCAAAGTAATTGGTCCTCTGAATGTTTTTGCTGGTCCTTCCTTACAGTATATCCTAGATTCAGAATTTGATGGTATCGATATTAAGGATATTGAAAATGACTTCACCGTAGGGCTTAATTTCGGGGTTGGTATATCAATCAAAAATATTGGTATTGATCTAAGATACGAGAGAGGTCTAAGCAAAAATGAAGCGAGATTTTTATCTAACAATAATATCGATTTAAATAGTAGGCTAGATACAAGACCAGATCAATTAATCCTAGGATTATCAGTTGCTTTATAAGCAACCACATTAAAAATGTAAAGGGGCAATTCGCCCCTTTTTTATTTTAACTGATAATTCCTTTTAATTATCTTCCCTCTGCAATCTGTCTAATTTATCTAAATAGTTCGGTATACCATTACCATTACTATCATCATCATCCCAATCACCGTTATCATTTAAATCTTCAAGATTGGTTGGAACCCCATCGCCATCATCATCAGGATCATTGAAGTTTGGAATATTATCTTCATCCGTATCATCATCCAAAGGATTTAAATTACCATTCAAATCTTCAAGGTGTGACAAAATTCCATCACCGTCATGATCATTATGTTGGTTTTTATATAATTCAAACTTAAAAATTAAGCTAGAATAAACAGGGATACTGGAAGTCGCAGAAGAGAAATAAGCTAAGCCAGAAGGCAGGAACATAACACCTAGTCCATAATTAGAATAGCTCACGGTTCCATCAGTATTTATGGAACCTGGTAAATCTGATGTATTAAAATCTACCATCACATATCGCCAGCCTGCAACAACAGACATCAAATCAAAATTAATTGGATTCAGTGATTTGTCGAATTGATTTTCATTCAACAATCTACCTTCATACCTCACAAGAATATCATCAGAAAATTTTGGTTTTTCCCCTTCGCCATTAGACAGTGTCAAATAATAATATTCGTATTCAACATCATTAATAGTGGTTGTTTTAGTAACAACTGCCTCCGAAAGCAATGTATTGTTATCCGGATCTGGCATTTCTAAATAATTACCATTAACATCCTTAGGCAATTCCGTAATTATGATATCATCAACTGTGTAATCACCTGGTGTTTCAAATAAACTTGAATTATAATAGTGAGAATTTAGGTATCCTTGTAACGTATCTTTATCTACCAATTGCTGTTCACCCCTATCCCTTTCAGGTATAGTCTCCACGGAATCATCATCTTTATTACAACCAACCATGGCAAAGGCCAAGATTATGATTGCAACAAATTTTCTTTTTAATAACATTCTTATTTTTAAATTACACCTATTCCACTTGTTTTCATGATATAGGTATGTTTATTTTTGATGGCGCAAGATACAATAATCTCTTCGTTACGAACAACAAGATTAACTTAGTTTTTAGTCGAATATGAGGATTGACAAATACTTATGGTGTGTCCGTTATTTTAAAACAAGAAGTTTGGCTACTACAGCTTGTAATAAGGGACAAGTAAAAATTAACGGTTCAGTTGCAAAAGCTTCGAAAGAAGTTATTATAACTGATAAAATTACGCTGAGAAAGGACCAAATTGATTATGAATTTAAGGTTAATGACATTCCCAAATCAAGAGTTGGGGCAAAATTGGTAGATATTTACAGAACCGACCTTACACCGAAAGAGGCTTTTGAAGCTCGCGAAATGCAACGCTTGTCACAAGATTATTATCGAAAAAAAGGAAGTGGTCGCCCCACCAAAAAGGACCGAAGAGATATTGATGATTTTTATGAAGATTCAGAAGATGCTTGGTAAAGATTATTGGAATGAGCGCTACCTTTCAAAAGAAACAGGTTGGGATCTCGGAGAAATTTCCACCCCATTGAAGTCGTATTTCGATCAACTTGAAAATAAATTCCAAAAAATTCTCATTCCTGGTTCAGGTAGCGGTTATGAGGCAGAATATCTGTGGAAGTTAGGCTTTAATAATACTTACATAGCAGATGTATCTTACGCGGCTATGGAGAAATTTAAAAGAAGAGTACCTGATTTTCCTCACAAGCAAATTATTGTTGGCGATTTTTTTGAACTAGATGAAACGTTTGATTTAATTATTGAACAAACTTTTTTTTGTGCACTGAATCCAGTTTTAAGAAAAGATTATATCGATAAAATGTATAATTTATTAAATACTGGAGGCAAACTAGTTGGATTATTATTCAATAAAATTTTTCCTTTTGAAGGTCCGCCTTTCGGCGGTAAGGAAGGAGAATACGAATCGCTATTTAAGCCATATTTCAAATTTAGAACGTTTGAAACAGCATTTAATTCGGTTCAACCAAGAAGTAATACTGAACTCTTTTTTATCTTTGAAAAAAAGGAAACTTTATGACCCTTACTCAAAATATAATTCTGAATCACCTTCAGATAAAACATAAGATTAGACGAATTGCATTTCAAATTTATGAGTGTAATGTTGAATCTAAAGAAGTTATTTTGGCTGGGATTTTAACCAATGGCTATAAACTTGCCGAACTTATTGCCAAGGAGTTAGATTCTATTTCAGACTTGAAGGTAACTTTATGTAAGGTAAAGGTTGACAAGCTTAATCCTATTAATAGTGTTACAACCTCTTTGGACAAGGACGACATAGCGAATAAATCCTTAGTGCTTATTGATGATGTCCTAAACTCTGGCACAACTTTAATTTATGGAATCAAACATTTTTTAGATGTTCCTCTCGTTCAATTTAAAACTGCCGTATTAGTAAATAGAAACCATAAAAAATATCCCGTTAAAGCAGATTTCAAAGGGATTTCTTTGTCTACATCACTACATGAACATGTCCAAGTTTCATTTGAGGAAGGAAAGTATAATGCAAGTCTAGAATAACAGATTTGTTATTTCTTCAGCAATTTCCTCAACAGATTTGCCATCGGTGCTAATTGTTTTATCTGCTTGCGAATAGAATGGAACGCGTTCAAAAAGATGTTTGCCTACAAATTCTAAAAGCTCATTTTTATCTTCAATACTTGATAGGATGGGCCTATGCTCTTTTTCTTTCCAAAGTCGATCAACCAACAAATTAATGGATGCCTTCAAATAAACTGTAATGACCTCTGGTTCTATTTTAAGAACCTCTATATTATTACTATAACATGGTGTTCCACCGCCTAAAGCAAGTATCATTGAATCATTAGATTTTAAGACCTCCTGCAAATATTGGGATTCTTTCTTCCTAAAATAGATTACCCCTTTATCGGCAAAAATGTTTGAAATTGTTTTGCCCTCCTTATCTTCAATAAAATTATCTAAATCGATGGGTTGCCAATCAAGTTTTGATGATAAAAATCGGGAAATAGCACTTTTCCCAGAACCCATATAACCCATTAAAACAACTTTCATTTTTATATTATTTACTGACAATTAAAACGGTACAAATTGGTCGAGCAAAAAAACAAAAATTAATCTGAAATTCCGTTTGGAATATGAATTTAACATCTTATATTTGCACCCTCAAAACGAAAACTGACTGACCTTGTAGCTCAGTTGGTAGAGCATCTCCCTTTTAAGGAGAGGGTCTTGGGTTCGAGCCCCAACAAGGTCACAAAAAGTTAAGCGTTCGCTTAACTTTTTTTTTGCGCACGTGGCGGAATTGGTAGACGCGTTAGGTTGAGGGCCTAATGACCGCTTAGGTCGTGGAAGTTCGAGTCTTCTCGTGCGCACTTTCTCCACATTTTTTTATATCTTCCCTTAAATTCATAAAAAACTACTAAACTTAGAGCGAGTTTCGTTTTTTCATTTATTTTTGTTTAATCTTTTATAGAGATTAATGAACAATATTAAAACTTCCTTTAGCATCAAAGACCTTGAGAACCTTAGCGGTATAAAGGCACACACTATACGTATTTGGGAAAAACGATATAACTTATTACAACCTGAAAGAACTGATACTAACATACGTTTGTATGACCTTAATAATCTTCAGAAATTATTAAATGTTAGTTTTTTAAATAACAATGGTGTAAAAATTTCGCATATCGCCAAGTTAAAACCTGAAGAAATCGCATTAAAGGTTAAGGAGTTTGCCAGTTCCGAGGATAATAATTCGCATCTGGTGAATTCGTTTAAACTTTCTATGATGAATTTCGATCCTCTTTTGTTTCATAAAACGTACTCTGAAGCAGTTGAGCAATTGGGTTTTGAAAAAGTATTCAATAAAATTATTTGGCAGCTATTAAATGAAATTGGTATTCTTTGGCAAACAGATACAATAAACCCGGCCCATGAACATTTTATTTCCTACTTGGTTAGACAAAAGTTACTAGTTGAAATAGAAAAATTCAATTTTCAAAATTCATCAGACGGGGAAGTTACTTTCGTATTGTTTCTGCCAATGCATGAAATACATGAATTGGGTCTAATGTATATCAATTATATCCTTCATAGTAAAGGATATCAACCAATTTATTTAGGCCCTAGTGTGCCTAGGGAAAATCTTCTAGACCTTGTGAAATATTACAAATCGATAACCTTTATAAGTTATTTTACGATAGAACCAGAACATGAAAAAATTTCTGATTTTATCTCCGATTTCCATTCCAAGTTACTTAAGGGTAAAGAAAACCAACTTTGGTTGCTTGGAAATAGAACGAAAGAACAAGTAGCTGAAAATTTACCTGATCAGGTGACCACTTTTAATTCTTTACACTCAATAAGTGGAGCTTTAGACCAATTGTCCCAACTAAGTTCTACTGCGGTATAGATAATGGGCAAGTCCGTCGCAATCATAGGATCTGGCTTTAGTTCTCTTGCAGCATCATGCTATCTTGCCCAAGCTGGATATGATGTAACTATTTATGAAAAAAATGACTCCATTGGTGGAAGAGCACGACAGTTAAAAAGGGATGGATTTTGTTTCGATATGGGCCCAACTTGGTACTGGATGCCGGATGTATTCGAAAGGTTTTTTGATGATTTCAGCCTGTACCCAAGTGATTTTTATGAAGTCGAAAAATTAAATCCTGCATATTCGGTTTATTTTGGTGAACATGATTTTATTACAATAGAAGACACCCTCGATAAAATCTGCAATATGTTTGAGAAGGAAGAGCCTGGTTCTTCCAAGCACTTAAAAAAGTTTATTTCAGACGCCCAGCACAATTATGAAGTTGCTATTAAAGATTTAGTTTACAGACCAGGAATTTCACCATTTGAATTGCTTACTCCAGAAACTTTAAAGAAAGTAGATCAATTTTTCAGTACCATAAAGAAAGACGTTCGGAAAAAATTCAAAAACGATAGATTAGCCAAAATATTGGAATTTCCCGTTTTGTTTTTAGGGGCCAAAGCCGACACCACTCCATCTTTTTACAGTTTCATGAACTATGCAGATTTCGGGATTGGTACTTTTCATCCAAAAAATGGCATGTATCAAGTAATTTTGGGTATTGCAAAATTAGCTCAACAACTTGGAGTTACTATTGAAACAAATGCTGTGGTTGATGGCATTCTAGAAGAAAATGGCATCGCAACTGGACTTTCCATAAATGGCGAAGAAATATTTTCCGATGTTGTTCTAAGTGGCGCAGATTATCACCATTCCGAAACCTTGCTACCGCCTTCACTAAGACAATACAGCGAAAGTTATTGGAAGAAAAAGATTTTTGCCCCATCCGCACTAATGTTCTACGTGGGCTTCAATAAAAAACTGATTAATGTAACGCACCATACATTATTTTTCGATGTAGATTTTGAAACCCATGCCGCAGATATTTATGATGATCCTAAATGGCCTGATGATCCGCTTTTTTATGCAAGTTTTCCTTCAATAACAGACAAAACTGTGGCTCCCGAAGGAAAGGAAAATGGTATTTTTCTAATTCCATTGGCTCCAGGACTAGAGGATACTTGGGAATTAAGAAAAACCTATTTCGAAAAAATAATCAGTCGATTTGAACGACTTACGGGCCAAGAAATTAGTGAGGATATTTTATTTAAAGAATCATTCTGTATAAACGATTTTAAAAGTGCCTACAATTCATATAAAGGAAATGCATATGGGCTTGCAAATACACTCTTGCAAACGGCATTTCTTAGACCTAAATTAAAAAGCAAAAAAGTATCGAACCTATTTTTCACTGGACAGCTAACTGTACCGGGACCTGGAGTTCCACCTTCGTTAATCTCAGGAAAATTAGCTGCTGATCTAATCCGTAAATATTGTCCTAATTAAATTATTCCTTATGAAAATTTTATTCGATTCCGTTTCTAGACAGTGTAGCAAAATTGTAACAAGAAATTACAGCACATCATTTTCTTTAGCCACCAGGTTATTGGCGGATAGTATTAGGCAAGATATTTATAACATATACGGCTTTGTTCGTTTCGCTGACGAGATTGTCGATACATTTCATGATTACAACAAAAAGGAATTATTTGAATTGTTTGAGGCTGATATGTATAGGGCTTTGGAGAATAAAATTTCTCTTAATCCAATTTTAAATTCTTTTCAAGAAACCTTCCATAAATACGCCTTAGATATTCATCTAGTACAGGCATTTATGAAGAGCATGAGGCTAGATTTAACCAAGGCGGATTATCTAACAGAGGAGGAATATAAAGAATACATATACGGGTCTGCAGATGTGGTAGGCCTAATGTGTTTAAAGGTCTTTGTTAAAGGAGATCAAAAACAATATGAGGCTCTCTCAGAGAGCGCCATGCATTTAGGATCAGCTTTCCAAAAAGTTAATTTCCTGAGAGATTTAAAAGCAGACTTTGAAGGTCTTAGCAGAACATATTTCCCCAATACTAATCTAGATGCCTTAGATGAGGCCTCTAAGAGAGAAATCATAGCAGATATAGAATCGGATTTCGCATTAGGATTGGAAGGAATAAAACAACTACCTGTTGAAGCTAAATTTGGAGTTTTTATGGCTTACCGGTATTACCGCCAATTACTGAAAAAATTGTACCGTACCCCGGCGGTAAAAATTAAGTCTACAAGAATTAGGGTGCCGAATTACAAAAAATTCGAATTACTAACTCGCAGCTACGTCAAATACCAGTTAAATTTAATGTAACTTTATAGTTATGAATATAGTTTATTGGGCTCTCGTCTTTTTTGGAACCTTTTTCTTCATGGAATTTATGGCATGGTTTACTCACAAATATATTATGCATGGATTTTTGTGGCATTTACATAGAGACCATCACAACAAAGATCATGATAGTTGGTTTGAACGTAATGATGCTTTCTTCATTTTTTACGCTATCGTAAGTATAGTGTGCTTCTATCTATGGAGCTATGAAGATGTTTGGTTTTGCCTACCCATTGGACTCGGCATTCTGGCTTACGGTATCGCCTACTTTGTGGTCCATGACATTTTTATACATCAGCGTTTTAAAATGTTTCGGAATGCAAATAATTGGTACGCCAGAGGAATAAGACGTGCCCATAAAATCCACCACAAGCATTTAGGTAAAGAGGATGGAGAAAATTTCGGAATGTTAATTGTTCCTTTCAAATATTTCCAAAAATAAAATCTAAACTACAAGAGCCTCCTAAAAATTATTATGATTTTATAATCATTGGTGGAGGATTGGCGGGTTTGCAGTTGGCACATGCATTTTGTACTGATGGAAGTTTCTCGTCGAAGTCAATTGCCATTATTGAACCAAGAGAATTAAATACTAACGATAAACGATGGAGTTACTGGGAAAAAGGAATTGGAAAATGGGACCATTTGGTTTCATCCAAATGGCCTTGTGGTAGATTTGTTTCTCAATATGGTGACTTAAAATTGAAAATGGGAGGGTACATTTATAAAAGTGTACAATCAATAGATTTTTATAATCATCTAACTGATTTTCTCAAAGACTTTCCTAATGTTAAATTCATAAATGACAAAGTAACAGAAGTTAACACCGACATTTATACCATAGATACTGACTCCTCCAGTTTCAAAGCTGATTATATTTTCGACAGTAGACCATCATCACAGTTTGGAAGAAGTGTGGCAAGCGGAACTTCAAATTTAATACATCAACATTTTAAAGGTTGGGTAATAAAAACAGAGGCGGCAGTTTTCAATACTGATGAATTTACAATGATGGATTTCACTGCAAAGTTCAAGGATACCTGCAGTTTTATTTACATTCTACCCTATTCTAAAAATGAGGCTTTAATAGAAATGACTTTTTTTACTCCCAAAATTAATTTTGATGGAGAGTATGACGAATTACTAAAAATGTATATCTCAAAGACACTTAAGGTCGACTTTTTTGAAATTATTGAAGTTGAGAAAGGAGACATTCCAATGACCGATTTTCCATTTCAAAATTACAATAAGGAACACTATCTTAAGATTGGCACAGGAGGTGGTTGGGTAAAAGGGTCAACAGGATATTCTTTCAAACGAGCCGAAAAATTTGTAGAGCAAATTATAAGAAATTTAAAGCAGGGTAGACCTTTAGATTCGAATTTATATAAATCACGTTTTATGTGGTATGATAAAATTTTCCTTAGGGTACTAAAAAATTATAACCATTTGGGTGAAAAGGTATTCTTCAAATTATATTCAAGAAATCCACATACTCTAATTTTTAAATTCTTGGATGAAGAAACCAATCCAGGTGAAGAACTAAAAATATTGGGTAGTTTGTTCTCTCTGCAATTTATCAAATCGATTTTTAAAAATTAAAAAAGCCCTCAATTGAGGGCTTTCAATATTCGATGAAACTTCAATTAGCCTTGTTTGTTTTGCTCTTTAATTAAATTTAAAGCAGAACCTGCATTGAACCATGCAATTTGCGCATTGTTGTAAGTATGATTAACCTTTATAACATCTTTGCTTCCGTCTGCATGAACAAATTCAATATTTATGGGTTTATCAGGAGCAAATTGATCTAAATCTAAGAAGTTGATGGTATCATCTTCCTGTATTAAATCGTAGTCGTTTTCATTTGCAAATGTTAACGCTAACATACCTTGCTTCTTAAGGTTAGTTTCGTGTATTCTAGCAAATGATTTTACGATAACCGCTGCAACGCCTAAATGTCTTGGTTCCATTGCAGCATGCTCTCTTGACGAACCCTCTCCATAATTATGATCACCAACAACGACAGAGTATATTCCATTTTTCTTATATGCTCTTTGAACATTAGGAACGCCATCATATTCACCAGACAATTGATTTTTTACAAAGTTTGTTTTCTTATTGAAGGCGTTAACTGCACCAATCAACATATTGTTTGAAATATTATCTAGGTGACCTCTATAACGCAACCAAGGACCAGCCATAGAAATATGATCAGTGGTACATTTTCCAAAGGCCTTAATCAATAATTTGGCACCTTTAATGGTATTACCAATTGGCTCAAAAGGGGTTAACAATTCCAACCTTTCAGAGTCTGGGCTTACAGAAACGACAACACCACTACCATCTTCAACAGGCTCCACATAACCAGCATCTTCCACTTCAAAACCCTTTGGAGGCAATTCAATACCTCTAGGTTCGTCCAATTTTACTTCAACACCATCTTCATTAATTAATGTATCGTTAACAGGATCAAAATCTAATCGACCAGAAATTGCGATGGCTGCAACCATTTCTGGAGATGCCACAAAGGCATGAGTATTAGGATTACCATCTGCACGTTTAGAAAAGTTCCTGTTGAAGGAATGCACAATTGTATTTTTCTCATCCCCTTTAAGGTCACTTCTGTCCCACTGTCCTATACATGGTCCACATGCATTGGTGAAAATTGTTGCATCCAAATCTTCAAAAATCTGAAGTAGACCATCTCTTTCAGCAGTATATCTGATCTGTTCAGAACCAGGATTAATACCGAAATCTGATTTAGCTTTAATTTTCTTATCAACAGCTTGTTTTGCGATTGATGCGGCTCTTGTTAAATCTTCGTAAGAAGAATTAGTACAAGAACCTATTAATCCCCAGTCTACTTTAATTGGCCAGTCATTAGCTTTTGCCTTTTCTCCAATTTCTCCAACAGGTGTAGCTAAATCTGGAGTAAATGGACCGTTTAAATGAGGTTTAAGAGTGCTTAAATCTATTTCAATTAATTCATCGAAGTATTGCTCTGGATTCGCATAAACTTCCTCGTCAGCTGTTAAATATTCTTTTATCTTATTTGCTTCATCTGCTACTTCGGAACGATCTGTAGCCCTCAAATAACGCTCCATAGATTCGTCATAACCAAATGTTGAGGTAGTTGCACCTATTTCTGCACCCATATTACAAATGGTTCCTTTTCCAGTACAAGAAAGGTTTTTAGCACCAGGACCAAAATATTCAACTATTGCTCCGGTACCACCTTTAACTGTCAGTATACCAGCTACCTTAAGAATTACATCTTTGGCAGAAGTCCAGCCATTAAGCTTACCTGTTAATTTTACGCCTATCAACTTAGGAAACTTTAATTCCCAAGCCATTCCAGCCATAACATCAACCGCATCTGCGCCTCCAACACCAATTGCAACCATACCAAGTCCACCAGCATTTACGGTATGTGAATCCGTACCTATCATCATGCCCCCAGGGAAAGCATAATTTTCCAATACCACTTGGTGAATAATTCCGGCACCAGGCTTCCAAAATCCAATACCGTATTTGTTTGAAACAGAAGCCAAGAATTCGAAGACCTCATTGCTCGTTTCATTAGCACGTTTTAAATCTGCTGCTGCACCTTGTTTGGCTTGGATAAGGTGATCGCAATGCACCGTAGTTGGAACAGCAACTTTAGGCTTCCCTGCTTGCATAAATTGTAATAAGGCCATCTGGGCAGTTGCATCCTGACAAGCAATCCTGTCCGGGGCAAAATCGACATAATCCTTACCTCTTTTAAACGCTTGGGTAGGTTCGCCATCCCAAAGGTGAGAATAAAGAATTTTTTCTGCCAACGTTAATGGTTTACCTACAATTTCTCTTGCTTTATCCACACGAGAGGGTATATTCTTGTAAACCTCTTTAATCATGTCTATGTCGAACGCCATATTATATTTTTTAAAATTGATTTAGTATGCTTAAAAGTCCTGCAAAATTACAAAATAGCCATAGAAATTTAAAATATGCAACGATATTTGGAAAGTCTTAAAAATAATTCATTAAAACATATGAAATTAAAGAGTTATACAAGAATTTTTTGAGGTATTAGGAGAATAATTGAAAAAAATACAATTTGCTCGGCAATAAAAATAAATATCAATCGTGATGTTTATTAGAAATACCTAAAAGTCGTAAAACTTTAGGGTTGTCACGCAGGTCCATCATTGGTTTTTCGAAAAACCTAAATAGCATAAATGCAAATACAAAGGTGCAAATCCAAAATAGGAAAATTGCCACCCAAGTATTCTCAAGTAATTCTAGTTCTATCAATCTGGCAATAAGAACAAAAACAATTGAATAATTGACAAGGTATAGAGAATAAGAAATTCTACTTGTAATACTTACAATTTTTTTTATTACAACATTCCTTGTTTTAAGGTTCATTAAAAATGGGAAGCCAAAAAGAATCGAAATTAAAAGTAACGGAAGATAAAAATTTATTAAAAAATTATAATTAAATGTATGTGCGTTCAGATACGAATACATTAGTGGAACATGGGTAAGACCAAATAGAACGGACCCCGTCATTAAAAGTTTTAGACCGTATCTAGACCACCTGTTGAAAAATTTATATTTTATATATATAGCTAAAAACCCATAATAAATTGAATCAAGTCTATAGATAACAATCTTCCGCATACCATGACTCCATTCTAAAATGCTATTAAATTCATTGTTATGATAGAAAATAAGTCTGCTTATAATGCCCGTTAATATCATTAAAAGGCTAGTTATTAAAAATACCTGTGAAAATGATGTGGAAAACATTCGCAACAATAAAAACAGCAATAATGGACCGATGATATAAGAAAATTCTTCTATGGACAAGCTCCAAGACTCTGGGAAAAAATCTTGTTGATCCTCACTAAAGTTCTGGAGGAAAAAGAAGTATTTCCAAATTTGAGTTCCAGGATTTAAATTGTTAAGAACAAAAATCCCAATAACCATATTAACAAGTAAAATCAAATAATAATTGGGTAAGGTCCTAAACCATCTCCTTAAAAAAAAGTGATAAAAATGATCGAAGGATGTTTTGCCGGCAAGAATTTGCCTATAGATAATGTCTCCTATCAGGATTCCACTAAGAACAAAAAATATGTCAACACCAATTGTTCCTAAAAACTGAAAAAAAAATCCTTCTAAACCCTCATCACTAAGGACGAGTAATGAGGTATGGGAAATTAGAACTAGAAAAATTGCAGCTGACCGTACCACATCTAAACCAAAATTTCTATGTGGAAGTCTAGTTCTAATGATTTAAAGTTTTAAAACAGGCTTTTAATAATGTTTTCGTCAGTTATACCCTCAGCCTCAGCTTTATAGTTCTTTATTATCCTGTGCCTTAATATTCCTTCGGCTACGGCTTGAACATTTTCTATGTCAGGGGAGAATTTTCCATTAATTGCAGCGTGGGTTTTTGCCGCCAGAATCAAATTTTGCGAAGCTCTTGGACCAGCACCCCAATCCACATATTCCTTAACCAAATTTGCAGCATTTCTGTAATTCGGACGTGTGTTAGACACCATTGACACCGCATATTCGATTACATTATCTGCTACCGGAATTCTCCGAATAACATGTTGATAATTCAGTATTTCTTCAGCTTTAAATAATGGATTAACAGTTACCTTATTGTCAGTTGTAGTAGCTTTAACTACATCAACCTCTTCCTGATAAGTCGGATAATCAAGATTGATTGCAAACATGAATCGGTCTAATTGGGCTTCCGGTAAAGGATATGTACCTTCTTGCTCAATTGGGTTTTGGGTTGCTAATACAAAATAAGGTAAGCTTAATTGATAGTGATGGCCAGCAACTGTAACGGCTCTTTCTTGCATTGCCTCCAAAAGGGCAGCTTGGGTTTTTGGTGGTGTTCTATTTATCTCATCTGCCAAAATAATATTGGCGAAAATTGGCCCTTTAATAAATTTAAAGTGCCTATTCTCATCTAATATCTCACTACCCAATATATCAGATGGCATTAAGTCTGGAGTAAATTGTATTCTTTTAAAATCGAGACCTAATGCTTGAGCTATTGTATTGACCATTAAAGTCTTTGCAAGGCCTGGAACACCAATTAATAGGGAGTGTCCACCAGAAAAAATGGAAATCAAAATTTGATCTACCACTTTATTTTGGCCAACAATTACTTTAGCTATTTCAGTTTTTAAGTCTTTATATTTCTTTACAAATGTTTCAATCGCCGCTACATCAGACATACTATTGATTTTTTAACCAATTACTACTGAATTCGCAATTTCGATACTCACCGTTAATCTTAATATAAGTATCATTAATTTTTTCCTCTTGCCATTTACCAATTTCCTGATACTGTTTATCCTGTAGTGCAAGGTTCTTAATTTTCAAATAATCACGTGCAAAATCAGCCTCATGTTCATCCACCCTATTACTAACGCTCAAGATTTTATACTTAAGCCTATTAACCCTATCTTCATCCTGATAAACAGGACTAATTTCTCCTTCCTTCAAATTTTGAATTTGCGAATATAATTCAGGATCCATTTTGGTAAGTTCGAAGTTATAATCTTGTGTTTCCGGGTTAATAAGATGGCCACCATTGAATTTGGTTTCCTTTTCATCACTAAACTCCCGAGCTGCATCAGCAAAAGTTAATTCACCTTTAACCAATGATTCTCTCACCTTATCTATTTCTGCTTTAGCTTTTTCTTGTGATTCCCTACTAATTTCAGGTCTAAGAAGAATATGCCGAATATCATATTCTTGACCTCTAATTTTTTCGAGGAAAATAATGTGATAACCATATTCTGTTGGAAATGGATCAGAAATCTCGCCTTCTTGAAGTGAAAAAGCAACATCCCTAAATTCCTTAACCATTTGAGGTCTTGATTTGTTTAAAGTATATTTTCCCCCTTGGGCCTTTGAACCTGTGTCATCCGAATAAAAAACTGCTTTTGTCGTGAAACTCGCACCATTTTCAATAACGTCAGCCTTCATCTCCTTAAGCCTATCAATTACCTTTTGTCTGGCTTCTTCAGTTACCTCAGGTATAACAACTATTTGGGAAACTTGCAATTCAGTACCAAAAACCGGTCTCTCCTCTTTAGGAATTGCATTGAAATATTGCCTTACCTCTTCTGGAGTTACTTCAATATCTTCAATTATTTTTCTTTGCATTTCCATTGCAAGTTTTCCATTCTTGTTGATTTCAAACATTTCTGCCCTCAAAGCCTGCTCACTATCCTTGTTGTAAAATCTTAAAACCTCATCAAGACTACCTGTTTGTTCGACAAACTGAGCTAACTGTTGATCGATCATTGAACGAATCTCCACCTCGTTAATTTCAAGACTATCTTGAATAGCGTGATGAGCGTACAATTTATCTTCCAATAATTTACCAAACAATTGGCATCTAGTAATGTCTGCAATTGATGCTCCTCTAGCTCTTAGTTGAATAAATTCCTTATCGATGTCTGAATTCAGAATTACATATTCCCCAACAACACCGGCAACTCCATCGATTTTAACCTTATTATAAGGTGATGGTGTTTCAACTTTTTTAACCTCCTCCTGTGGTTCCTCAATTATCTCCTGGGAAAAGCCAAACTGTCCTATGAAAATGGCCAATAACACAAAAATCCTAACCACTGGTTTATTTATAAATTTCAAATCGATTGTTTTTAATTGCATCCTTCGTAATATCTTTTTCTAACTGCTTAATAAGCTCTAATTTCCGTTTGTTTATAACGATCTGGTCTACTGTAGGTTTCACATATTCTAATGGGGCGTAATCGTCAGGCAAAAGTACATCATTTACCTGCACCAAATATAGACTTAAGGAATCGTTGAGCTCAATAAAATTTGATTTTTTTAACAATTCCTTTTTATTCTCGGCATTTACTACAGGAATTTTCTCAACTACCTGGGATGCCTTCACCCAAATAGAGTCCTTTAAAGAAAATGATTTAAACTGAACCGAAATGGAGTCTAAATAAGTCTTATCGTCTGGATCGAATCGTTTAAACCGTTCCTCGACATCATCTAAATTGATTGCCGTTTTAGAAATATTAATATACCTCAACTTAACCAGCTCTTCATTTAACTTGAATGTTTCTCGGTTTTTGTCGTACACTTCCTGGGCCTGTGACATGCTAACCGTACTGTCTATATTCTTCGAAACCAAAGCATCTAAATATGCCTTAGTATATAAATCAGATTTATATTGATCTACCAATCTATTGAACTCTTTGGTGGTTGCGTCATTTAAATTTCTTTCAGCCCCATCCAACAATAGCAGTCTTGTAGCCCATCGATTTATGTAGTTATTCACAATTACTGCACTATCTTCAGAAGTTGTACCCTCTTTAATTAAGGAGGCTATGTCCTCCCGGTAAAGATAATTTTCATTTACCCTGGCAATTGGATCTCCTTCAACCTTCGGCTCGAACAAATGGCAAGAAACTATAAATGTCAACAATAAAATGCCTAATGAAAATCTCATAATTTTACTTTCCTAAAGACTTTTTAATCTTTTTCAGTTCTTTTTCGTTTATCGTAACGGTGTATTTATTGCGCAGTTTTTTCAACCATTCAGCCTCTAAAAAATCCTGATAATCACTAATCACCCTACCTTTGGTAGATTCGAAAGATTTAGGTTCGGATTCAGAAATTTTTGTTATAAATAAAAAATGATAAGACCCGTTCTTCTCATATATTCCAGTAACACCACTTTCAAAATCATCCCCTGCAGGCAACAACTGATGGTCTGTTTCAAACGGTCCCGGGGTAACAAGTAAATTACCTTCAGAATTTTGAACTTTAGCAAGTTCTGTCTTAAGGGAATTCTCATCCGATAGGCTGGCTTGTATCTTTTCTAATTTGCCCTTTTCTGAATCTGAAAAAATATAACCTTCTAATTTTTTGGTTGTTAAATATTTGGCTTGATGATTTTCATAATATTGCCTTAAACCAACAGTATCCCTCATCGCTTCATTCCAAATCTTTCTTTCCATTAAATCAAAAAGCAATAACCCATCCCTATATTCTTTCAAAATGTGGGCGAAATCATCATTTATATTTTCAAGGTTATTTTCATGAAATTCCTTTAGTTGGATATTAAGAAATTCATCACCCTCTTTTTTTACTATTTCATCAAATGGAATTTCCTTTCTAAAATAATTTGTTTGATTATTCTCCAAGAACACTGCAAATTCTTTATAAGAAATGGTATGATTGTCAATTTTTGCCAATTCCTCCTCGGAGATTAAATTATCTGGAATTTTCCAGCTTCGATTAAAATATTCTTCATTCAGTAAAGACGAGAAATAGTCAATGTAATCCTCTTTCACTTTAATGCGGTATTGCTTCTTTAATTCCCTAATGAGAGCTACATCTATTAACTGAGATCTTGAATCTCGTTTAATTCTGACTTCTAATTCAGGTCGCACCTTATTTAAAGGCTCAACAGGATTTTTTTCTAGAAGTTTTACAATATGCCAGCCAAATTCAGTTTGAAAAGGAGGAGATACGTCACCAATATTTTGCAATGAAAATGATTTATCTTCAAATTCCGGAGATGTTAGTTGGCCACTCTTAAAAGGCACAAGTTTACCACCATTTGCAGCAGAGGCCTTATCATCTGAAAATTGTCTAGCCAACGCCTCGAAATTCTCTCCGTTCATGTATTTTTCATATAATTGGCTAATGCGTTCCATGGGAGTATATAAGCTATCTTTATGATCATTTGCCACCATAATATGTGCCACAGTAACTTCTCCCCTAGATGTTCTTTTATCCTCCACTTTGAGAATATGGTAACCAAAACGAGTTTTAAATGGCTCAGACACTTCGCCAACTGCTGTGTTATAAGCAACTGTTTCGAAAGGATAAACCATTTTAAAAACTGAAAAATAACCTAAGTCTTCAACATAGGTGGTTTGCCCATTATGTAATTCAGTTTTTAATTTTTGAAATTTTTCTGATTTTAACCTAGGTTGCAATTCTTTTAAGCGGTTTATAGCATTAATTGTGTCAGGCGAATTTTCATCCACTCTAATAAGAATATGTGTAACCTTTACATCCTGTAATAATCTATCGTAAGCTTCAGCAACCAGTTCATCAGTAACTTTGTTATCTGAAAGATAAACTTGGGTGAGATCTTTTTTGTAACTATTGTATTCCCGCTTATAAGAAGAAAGCGTATCTAAGCCCATTTGCTTAGCTTCCTGTAATTTCAATTGATAATTAATATACAGGTTCAAATAATTATCAATGTCCTTCTGGGATTCATCTTGTACGAGATCATAATTTTTTTCGTAAACCCTTACAAACTCTTGCGTTGGGACTTGTACATTATTTACAGTAAACAAAATTCCGTTCCCAAAGTCCTGCCCAAAGGCAATCCCAAAAAAGGCGAATCCTAAAACACAGAAAATTCTTTTCAGCGGTATAAATCTATTAGTCATGGATGGCAAAAATAAAACATTATAACAATGCTTCAAAAGTTGATTGTTGAACGCAGATGCCTAGATATTATTATAGGAAAATAGGCAAAATGGAATATATATCGGTTAATAAACTCTTAATAAAGTACATCTTACACAAAGTAGTCCATTCATATTTTTTTTAAATTAGCCTAAACTAATACCTAATACTTATGTTAAAAATCTACTTATCAAGTATTTGCATTATATTTTGCACATGCTTCCTGCCTGCCCAAGACCTTGAGATTTTTCTACCGTCTTACGATGGGCAAATTATTAACCATACGTCTAATGCCATTTCAGTGAATGATGATGTCTTGATTACGTTTCAAGATAAAAACATAACCACGAATTTTTTCACCGAGGGAATGACCGAATTATACCTCTATGGCGGACTGCAAACAGCAAATGGCACCATGGAAGGCGCCCCGGATATAACAGATACGGCAGCCATGCCAGTATTTTCATTGGTTTCAAATGATACTGATGCTAATGCGAAACCGAACACCTATGATTTGAAAATAAATTTAGCATCTTGGTATTCTTCGGTCCCAGATGGTGTTGTAGTTACAAAGTTTAATTTTTATATCCGTAATTCTTTAGGTTATGAAGGTGAAAACATTACTACTATGATTTCTATAGATCTTAAAGACGCCACAAAGGACAGCACTTTAGACGTAACCAATAAATCAATGTCTCAATCCTTAAAAATTATAAAGGATGAATTGATTTTCACAAATTATAATGGTAAGATTTCAGTTAATGCATATGATTTAACTGGGAGAATTGTAGATCATTTTGAAGGTATGGCAACTAGCAGCAAAATGTCTGTATTTATGGCGCTTCCAAAAGATCAAATTACACTAGTGGTAGTTGAAAATGAAAATTCTCGAAAAACGTTTAAAACATTAAATCATTAAATAAAATTGTGGTAGGCGATTAATCACCGCCTAATTTCTACAGTCCAGAAAACCCAGAAATGGAATATACTTCTGAAATAATAATAAATAGCCCTATTGAAAACTGCATTGAAAAATTCAGGGCAGCTGACCATGTAAAGCATTGGCAGCGAGGGTTAATTTCATTTGAACATATTTCTGGAGAACCTGGACAATTTGCATCAAAGACGAAAATGCTTTATAAATTTGGAGCAAGGAAGATGGAGCTATTGGAAACCATAGTTAAAAATAATTTACCACATGAATTCCATGCTACTTATCACGCAAATGGTATTACCAATAATCAAGAAAATTATTTTGATGAATTTGCAACTGGTAAAACAAAATGGGTATGTAAGAATGAATTCATACCCTTGAATTTTACTATGAGAATGATGATTACATTTATGCCAAAAGGGTTCAAAAATCAAACCATGCGCTACATGAAGGATTTTAAAAATTATGTGGAACATGGAAAATCCATTTTGGATAGATAATAAAATAAAAAACGGCATTTAAAAATGCCGTTTTCTAATTTCAAAAATGGTTATATAGATCAGGCAATTGCCCTACGGTTCAAACGGTCCTCGGCCATATCATTCATGTGCTTATCTGCTTTATATTCTTGGTCGAGCGATTTTTGCAACTCTTCTGCAATAACATTATGTCCTAATTCTTTGGCATACCTTATGGTAGTACCATAGCCAGAAATTTCGTAATGTTCCACTTTTTGGGCACAAGCAATTAAACCAGCATCCATCACCTCTTTGGCGGAATCTTCCCTCAAGAAATGTTCACATTCATTTATTAACCCTTCCATTGCCTTACATTTTGTGCTTGTTGGATTTATATCCAAATTTTCACAAATATTCTTAAGCCTATCGAGTTGTTCCTTGGTTTCGGTTAAGTGCTTTGAAAATGCATCTTTCAATTCGTTATCATTCGCAGCTTCAACCATTTTAGGTATTGTATCAACTAATTGTTTTTCAGCTGAGTATAAGTCTTTTATTTCGTGTTCAAATAATTCTTGCAACGTTTTCATAATAAAATGTTTTAATTACTAGATGCAAATTACAGGCATACTACTCTTAAAATTGACGCCATAAACTTCGGTTTTAATCCGATTAAAATGCAGATAGTTAATGTTTTGTGAAATAACCTATGGCATTGGAGAAGAACTAAAAATATGATTAATATTACGCTATGCCCAATAGGAAATATATCCTGCCCCTTGTATTTTTAATTGTATCATTCGCAATGAATTCCCAAAATCATACTATTCCGGCTTCTATTGAAAATGAAGCAAAGACAGCATTGAAATTTTATCCCCAATTGAAGGAGACTCGAATTGAATTTCGATTTAAAAAGAATATTAAAAAATCAACTATGTTGGCTCAGCCCACATTTGGTAGTTTTTTTAGATCCCGAAAGAAAAGGGCGTATATAATTTTAATAAGCGAAAAATTCAAAATTGAAAACCAAGAGTTCCTTACAACCCAAATCCCTTCTAATGTTTTAATTGGTTGGTTAGGACATGAGTTGGGTCATGTTATGGATTATTCAGATCGATCCAATTTGAACCTTTTATGGTTTGGGATTAAATATTTGCTTTCCGACAGATCGATTATCGAGGCTGAACGGTCAGCCGACACCTTTGCGGTGAGACATGGCATGGAAAATTATATTTTAGATACGAAAGATTTTATTTTGAATCACGCACATATTTCGACTATCTATAAAAACAGGATTCGTAAATACTATTTATCCCCTGAAGAAATTATGGAAGTTATAAACTTACGGGACGAAAGAGAGGCATTGATTCAGTAATTAGAAACAAAATCTTCCCACTCTTTAAACTTTTCTTCGTCCATAACCCTTTCCATTTTAACTTGGCCACCCTTTTTCTTATTTGCACCGCTCCATTCATGAAAAATTTCTGGCTTGATTAGCTTTACCCTAACTCCCTTCAAAGCTTTAGAACGAGCCACCTTATAATTTTTGTTCACACCTTTTAAAAATTCGTCTATAGCATCTACAACTTCATTTTCACTTGTTTCAGGATTGTCCGAACCTAAATACCAACAATGGTAAAATTCGTCATCTTCACAACGTTTAGCACAAAGTGTGTATTCCGGAATCTTAATTGAGAATTGTTCTTCCAAATGTTTTACCGTGTCATCCAACTTATTAACAGATAATTGGGAGCCAACTGTATTCAAAAAGAACTTTGTTCTACCTGTAATTTTGATTTCATAGTTTTCAACATCTGTAAATGTTATGGTATCACCAATTAAGTAACGCCAAGTTCCACTAACGGTGCTTATAATAAGAACATATTCTTCCCCTTCCTTAACTTCAGACAATCCTATGGAAGGAGCGTCATCTACAATAGATCCGACTTGATTAATGTATTCCGGTTTGAAGGGTACAAATTCAAAATAAACACCATTGTCGGTTAATAGTTGCATGGATTGTGTATCTGGTCGCACCTGACAGGCTAAAAACCCTTCAGATGCGAGGTAGGTATCTATTATGATCACCGGTTTACCCATCAAAGCCATAAAACTTTTTTCGTAAGGTCCGAAGGCAACTCCACCAGACGTATACACTTGAAGATTAGGCCAGATTCCATGGATGTTATTTAGGTTATGGTGCTCAATAACTTTTTGAAGCATCAATTCCATCCAAGATGGAATACCGCTGAGGGCACCAATATCCCATTCTTCTGCCCTTTCAGCAATCGTTTGTACACGCTCATCCCAATCCTCAATTTTTGCAATATCTTCACCCGGTTTGTAGTAACCCTTAAACCAAAACGGGATGTTGCTAGCACTAATACCACTGATTTCGCCTTCCAAAAATTCTTTATTCTCTTTAAGATCGGTAGAACTCCCAAGCATCATTATCTCTTTTTCGAAGAAATCGGCTGGAAGATCAAAATTCGTTAAGGCAAAAACCTGTTTTACACCGCCTTGACGAATACTTTCAATCATATCTTCGGTAACCGGGATTCGTTTGCTTGAATCACCAGTTGTACCAGAACTCAAAGCAAAATAAGATGGTTTACCAGGCCAAGTAACATTTTCATCACCATTTTGTAATCTAATCCACCATTCAGTATCCATTTTATTATAATCGAAAAAGGGCACTGTTTCCGCGAATGTTTTTTTAATATCTTCAGACTCCAATATAGATTCAAAATCGTAGTGCTTTCCAAAATCAGTATCCTTTGCCTTTTTAAGCATTTTTTTCAATTCTTCTAACTGCTCTTCAACAGGATTTGATTCAGGAGTTAATGCATCCTTAACATCAATTACTCCTTTGATAATATTACCCAGAATTGCCATTTGATCTAATTTTCTGTAAAGATAATTCAACTTTTTTGGGGTAGTGAGTCAAATTATAACTGTATGGCTAAAACATTTGATTCATATAGAATGAACTTTATGGGGGATGACATTATTAACTATTTTTGATTATATAACTAACCATATGAAATTAAAACGCGTTTTTGAAATATTCGGGATTATCGCCATTATACTAACCGTTGCCCCTATTTTTGCAATTGATTATTGGTGGATAAGAATGTTCGATTTTCCACATATTCAATTAACCCTTCTTACGCTACTAGCTATAATTTTTTACCTCATTAAATTTAATTTTAAAATTCTTCAGGATTATGCCTTCATTTCAATTCTAATAGCATGTTTTATTTTTCAATTCATCAAAATTTATCCATATACCCCTCTTGCAGAAAAAGAAGTTGGTGATAGTACCATAACCGAACCATCAAGGACATTCACAATTTATAATGCCAATGTTCTTCAAAAAAACAGGCAATACGATTTGCTTATCGAAGAAATTAACACCCTTAACCCTGATATACTGATACTTACCGAAACGGATGTAAATTGGCAAAAGGCAATTAAAGGCAACCTATCAAAAGCATATAAATTTGGAGAAGAGGCACCCCTGGATAACACATATGGCATGCTTGTTTATTCAAAATTACCTCTAAGTGATTCAAAAGTCAATTACCTAATTGATGATAGTATCCCATCTGTGGAGGCCAAAGTAAAATTACCGTCTGGAGATGTTTTTCAATTATATGCCATCCATCCAACGCCACCTATGCCTCAAGAAAACCCTAAATCGACTGATCGTGATGCAGAGATGATGAAAACTGCATTGTTTAATTATGATAGTAAATTACCTTCTTTAGTAATCGGAGATTTTAATGATGTGACATGGTCCAAGACCACAAAATCATTAAAAGAAGTTGGCAAACTTTTGGATTTACGTAAGGGGAGAGGTTTTTATACAACTTTTAATGCAAAAAATCCTGTACTTAGATGGCCGCTCGATCATATATTTGTTTCGGAAGAATTTAGAGTAAAGCAATTGAAAAAAGGTGAAAAAATAGGCTCCGATCATTTCCCTTATTATGCAACTCTCACATTAGAACCAGAACGGGCTAATGAGCAGCTACCCGAGCCTCCTAGTGATGAGAGAATAGAGTTTGCTCGAAAGCAAATTGCCAAAGAAAAAGAGGAGGAAACGGAATCAAAAAAATAAACTTTAAACAAGTTCAATTCAATTTATATATAACTGATTGATAAGGTTTTAAAATAGCCCTACCATCTTTCATCTCAATTTCCCCATAATTGTTTATCATAACCTCTCCCAAATTAAATGCTGAACCGAGGGAGATTTCTGAATTAGAATCTGAAAAATTTAATAGAACCAAATACGATTCGTCATCTAAAGATCTGGTATAGGCATAAATTGTAGGATGTTCTTCCTGAATAATTTGATATTTACCATATATAAATGCTTCTGTATCCTTTCTTAATGCCACCATCTTTTTGAAATAATTCAAGCAACTTTCAGGATTATTTGCTTCGGTTTGAACATTAATGGTTTTATAATTTTCGTTAACAGGTAACCAAGGGTTGCCTGCAGTAAATCCTGCATTTTCTGAAGTATCCCACTGCATAGGAGTTCTAGCATTGTCACGAGAAAGAAAATTGAGTTTCTTCATAAATAATATCATGTCCTCTCCTGAATTTTTTGCCTTTTCATAACTATTAATTGCAGCAATATCTTGATATTCCTCAATAGTTGGCATATCAATATTTGTCATACCTAACTCATCTCCATAATAAACATAGGGAGTACCTTTCATACTTAAAATAAAGGTATTCAACATTTTTGATGAGGGCGCTCGGAATTCTGGACTATCATTTCCATAACGGCTCACCAACCTCGAATTATCATGATTTGCAAGAAAAATTGAAATCCATCCCTCTTCCTCAAAAGATTTATCCCATTTGCTAAAATTTGCCTTTAAGTCTGAAAGTTTATAGCCTTCATATTTAACAATATCAACTCCCTCGAAATGATAGGCCATTTGCAATTCATTTCTATCGGCATCAACTAGGGAATGGGCGTCCTCCAATGTACTTCCGGCTCCTTCTGAAACCGCAAATACATCATACTTACTTAGTACCTCATCGTACATTTCCCGCAAATAATCATGGATGTTTTCCTGCATTCCATAATACTCGATAAAGTTTTTTTCGTATCCATCTGGAAACTTCGGATAGGTGGTATCTTTTGCAACAAATTGAAATGCATCCAATCTAAAACCATCCACACCTTTTTCTGCCCAAAATTTCATAATGTCATAAACCTCTTGTCTTACTTTCGGATTCTCCCAATTTAAATCTGGTTGTTGGTATGAAAAATAGTGAAGATAGTAAGCGTCTGTTTTGGCATCATATCTCCAGGCGTCGCCTTTAGGGTCAAACAAACTATATCTATAGGGTGGTTCACCTTTTTCGGCCGGCCACCAATGATAATAATTTCTATAGGGGTTGTCTCTTGAACTCCTAGATTCCTTAAACCAATTATGCTCATTACTACTATGGTTGACAACCACATCCATAAGAAATTTAATATTTCTATCATGAAGACCCTTCAATAAAGTATCGAAATCCGCCATGTCGCCAAATTCCTCCATTATATTACGATAATCACTAATATCATAACCATTGTCAGCATTTGGAGAAGAATATATAGGATTAAGCCAAACCATATCAACTCCCAAACTTTCGATATAATCCAACTTGTCAATGATCCCCTTGAGGTCACCAATTCCGTCGCCATCACTATCCATAAAACTCCTTGGATATATTTGATAAATTACAGCTTCTTTCCACCATTTTTTATCCATGGTTGTTTCAATTTGGCTATCAGTTGGATTCTCTTTTTTTTCATTATTACAGCTTAATGAAAAAAGGCCTAAAAAAGCAAGGATACAAAATTGTTTCATCTGTTAATTGGTAAAAAAATTGTACAATCGTTAGGGCTTATTTTGAAAATTGTCTCATCTCATCTGTAATCATAGACAGTGCTGTTCTCCATGCTGATAACAATTCAGGGGATGAAAATTCTCCCAACTTGTTTTCAATAGTTGCCATTAAAGCTTGTAATACAACAGGGTAATGGGCTTCTGTAACCCCATAGCGAGAATGGCTTTCTCCTAAAAAGCGCAGTCCCAATTTAAGATTTTCTGGTCGACTAAGGGAATAGACAATGGCACCAAGCATATGTGTAAGCAACCGGCCTTGATCTTTCATGTTCTTTTTGAACAACGTTCGAGTTTCAGGTGATATTTCGAACACTCTATCATAAAATTCTGCCGCAAATTCCTCTTCATTTCTTAACAAATAATCTAAAGAACTCTGCAACTGAAACTGAATATCTTGTTCTAAAAACCCCTTAACTTCAAAAAGCTTGGTGTTCTCATCCCTTCCACTTAATTGAACCTCGAAAGTCTTTCCTATATCCAAGAAACCATCGGGTAAGGCACGGTAAACAGAATCTGAAATAAGTATGTTCGTTCCGGCAGTTTTATTGTAATCTTGAATCCTACTAGCCGTGTTAACAGGATCACCAACTACAGCAAGTTGTTTATGTTTTGGATGCCCTAATTTACCTATGTAAGCCTTTCCAAAATTTATACCTATACCTGTTCGAATGGTTAGATCAAAATCGACTAATTCCATTCTGTTTAAACGTTCTATAGCATAATACATACCTAATGCCGCACGTATCGCATCCGCACAATTCTTTTCACGCATTCCACCTGAGACCCCAAATAAGCCTACTATCTCATCACCTACATATTGGTAGATAATTCCATTATTGTAAAGTATGGGATCTCCTATTACAGTATAAAATCGATTTAAAATATGAGCAACATCGAACGTATTATTGTTCAATGCCATTTTTGTAAAATTCCGAATATCACAAAACAGGATGGCTATTCTCCTCTCCTCTGCCGAACCCTCTGGAATAGTTTCTAATTGAAGTTTATTTATTTCTGCACTGGTCCAAACCAAGCGTTCAATACTTACATCTCCTTTTGCATAAGTTTGGCAAGCTAGCCTAATAGATGGATCCCATTTTCTAGCTCTCGCCGTTTCAATTTCTTTAAAGGTACGCTGACTTAGGTTGGAATGGCCATCTATTACACGTATTCTACATGTAGTACATTGACCGTTCCCTCCACACTCGTGTAAATGTGGAATTTGGTTAGATATTGATGTTTCTAAAATCGTCGCATCCGGGTCGTCGTAAGGTATTTGCTGATTGATTCCTGTATAAGTAATCGTCGGCTTTACTATTTCTGGCATAACAGAATCTTTGTAGAACCATTAAATTACTAAAATTTTTCAAAGAGACTATAGAAAAATATTTATTCAGAAATCTGTTCAGGCTAAATTTTAAATGTTAATTGACCTCTTTTCTATCAATCTTCTTTAACTCAAATAAATCTTTTCTTCTGTCCCTCAGATTTCTAACGCTCCCAAACCGATGTAATTCCCTTAAGAGGCCCAAATCTACATCTGCAATTAATATCATTTCAGTATTTGGCGTTGCCTCAGCTTTAATTCCATTTGAAGAGAAAGCAAAATCGCAAGGGGTAAATACCATAGATTGTGCAAATTGTATATCCATATTATGTACATTCGGTAGATTACCAACACTTCCGGCAATAGCCACATAACATTCATTTTCTATTGCTCTAGCCTGAGAACAATTTCTTACCCGCGAATATCCATTTTGTGTATCAGTTAAAAAGGGAACAAACAATATGTCCATACCCTCATCTGCCAACAATCTACTCAATTCTGGAAATTCAGAATCGTAACAAATTAAAATACCAATTTTTCCACAGTCGGTGTCAAACACTTTCAGTTCAGAACCTCCTTGTAAACCCCAAACTTTAGCTTCATCCGGTGTTACATGAAGTTTTTCATAACGTTCTACAGTACCATCCCTTTTACACAGGTATCCAACATTATACAACTTCCCATCCTTTATTTCAGGCATACTACCAGTAATAATATTGATGTTGTATGATATTGAAAGTTGTGAAAACTGATCAACCACACCTTCGGTATGTTGAGCCAAGGCACGAATTGCTTCCGGTTCACTTAAATGATTATATGCCGCCATAAGCGGAGCATTAAAGAATTCTGGAAACAATGCGAAATCTGAACGGTAACCAGATACGGCATCAACAAAATATTCAGCTTGCTGCATTAATTCATCTAGGGAATTATATGGTCGCATTTGCCATTGTATTAACCCTAAACGAACAACCGTTTTATTAGTAGCAGCCTTTTTAGTTGGCTTTTCATAATAAATATTATCCCATCTCAGAAGAACTGCATATTCGTTAGAAGCTTGGTCATTCTCTAGATAATTACGTAAAATCTTAGTAGGATGAAAATCATTAGATAGCTGAAAGTTTAACACCGGATCGTGAATTTCCTTTCTTCTCACCAATCCTATATAATCTTTCGCACTTAATTCATCAGCATACCTGTGATAGTTAGGAATCCGTCCACCACAAACAATACCTTTGAGATTCAAATTTTCACAGAGTTCTTTACGATAGTCATAAAGTCGACGACCCAATCGCAAACCTCGAAATTCTGGTTTTATAAAAACATCAATTCCATATAAAAAGTCCCCATCTGAATTGTGGGAATTAAAAGTATAGTTATCAGTTATCTCTCTATAAGTATGATCTTGGTTTATTCTATCTTCATCCACAATTATTGAAAGGGCCGTACCTGCCAATTGACCATTAATTTTAATAACAACCTGACCAATAGGAAATTTGTGCAATAATTTTTCAATATGATTTTCCTTCCAATACGATTCAGGCATGGTGGAATATGCCGCAATCATTGCGTCTTTCAATTCCTGATAATCATCAATAGATAAATATTTAAGTTCAATATTTTCAATTTCTTGTAATTCCATTTTTTAAAATTTAATTCAGTCCTATCTCAAAATTTAAATGCTGATTAGCCAATGAAAGATTTATAGTGAAATCTCTTTCTTCATTTACTCAAAATTTTAACTCAAATGTGAGTCTTTATAGTACTTAATCTTTTATAATGAATGTTTATTTTTACAGCTAACACTAAATATACAAATCCTAATACATGTTTTTGAAAAGCAGCATCCTGAAAAATTTAGTTTTACTACTATTTTTTCTGGGGTATTCTGTAATTACAGTTGCCCAAGAAACCACCCTCAGCGTGGAAAAAATTATGCAAGATCCTTTATGGATGGGATATTTTCCCTCTAATGTGAGCTGGGGCACACATGGTGAAACTATTTATTTTAATTATAACCCTGAAAAAAATCCAAGCGATTCTCTTTACAAAATAGAACTCTCAGATCTTAGTTCAATTCAAAAAGTGTCTATTTCCGAAAGGAGGAAACTAATCAATAGAAATGCTGTTTTTAATAAATCGCATACCTCAAAAGCATATGTAGACAATGGCAATTTGTATTTATATGATGTAAAAAAGAGAACCTCCACACCCCTAATTGAAATGGGAGGACGAATTGCCAATATAAAATTTATCAATGACGAGGAAATAGGTTTTTCGCATGACTCAAATTATTTCATTTACAATTTGAAAAATGGACGACTTTCCAAATTGACAAATATTATTAATGGTGATGAACCCAAAGAGAGAGAGAAGAAAATGTCTGACAAAGATCAATGGGTGAAAGATGAAAATTTAGGACTGTTAAAAGTTTTAAAAGAACGTGAAGCAAAGCAGGAAAGCTCTAGAAAATATAGAGAAATGACTGCCGAAAAGGAACCTTTCAAATTTTATATTGGTAATCAATTCGGTACCAATTATAATATTTCATCAGATAAAAGGTACATCACATTTAATCTTATAAAACGAGATTGGGGCACTAGTACAGAAGTACCAAATTATGTTGATGTTTCAGGTTACACTAAAGATCTAAGGGCTCGAAGTAAGGTTGGAGAAGAGAATACAGAGTATAAACTTGCCATTTATAACCTTGTAAAAGATACCGTTTACTATGTTCAAAGTGAAATGCTTCCTGGAATTAAAGACCTTCCTGATTATGTTAAAGATTACCCAGATAAGACATGGGAAGAAAAAGCAAGAAACGTAATATACTCTGAGGCAATCTTTTCGCCTGAAAGAACAATTGCTGTTGTAAATGTAAGATCCAAAGACAACAAGGACCGCTGGATTGCCAACATTAATTTAGAGGATGGCACATTAAAAACATTAGATAGACAAAGAGACGAAGCTTGGATTGCTGGCCCTGGGATTGGCTGGTCTGGTTCAACAGGCGTAATGGGTTGGTTACCAGATAGCAAACATATCTATTTTCAATCTGAAGCAACTGGCTATTCCCATCTCTACATTTTAAATGTTGATACTGGAATCAAAAAAGACATTACCCCGGGCAACTATGAGGTGTTTGATCCTTTTTTATCCGCCGATGAAAAGAGCTGGTATTTCAGTTCTTCAGAAGTAAGTCCACACGAACGCCATTTTTATAAAATGCCTATAATGGGTGGCAAACGAACCCAACTTACAACTATGGAAGGTAATAATGATGTTGCCCTTTCACCTGATGAAAAGTACATGGCCATTAGATTTAGCTATAGTAATAAACCATGGGAACTTTATCTTCAAAAAACATCTAGTAATGCCAAACCTCAGCAATTAACGGACGGTCAATCTGAGGCCTTTAAGTCTTATGATTGGCGTGATCCAAAAATTGTTTGGTTCGATGCCACGGATGGAGCCAAAGTTCCTGCCAGACTTTATGTTCCTGAAGCTTCAAAAAAAAATGATGCCGCCGTGGTATTTGTGCATGGTGCTGGTTACCTTCAAAATGTGCACAAATGGTGGTCTAGTTATTTCAGAGAATATATGTTCCATAATTTACTGACAGATCTTGGCTACACAGTTATAGATATTGATTATAGAGCTAGTGCCGGTTATGGTCGGGATTGGAGAACCGGAATTTATCGACATATGGGGGGGAAAGACCTATCCGATCAAGTTGACGGGGTGAGGTATCTAATTGATAATTATAACATTAACCCTAAAAAGGTTGGAATTTATGGTGGAAGCTATGGCGGATTTATAACGTTAATGGCGCTTTTTACAGAACCAGACGTTTTTAAATCTGGAGCTGGATTACGCTCGGTTACAGATTGGGCTCATTACAATCATGGTTATACCTCCAACATTTTGAATGAACCAGTTAACGATCCTATTGCCTATAAGCGTTCCTCTCCTATATATTTTGCAGAAGGATTAAAAGGAAACTTGTTGATGGCTCATGGCATGGTAGATGTAAACGTACATTTTCAGGATGTAGTAAGACTAAGTCAAAGACTTATTGAATTAGAAAAAGATAACTGGGAATTGGCGGTCTATCCAGTAGAAGATCATGGTTTCGTAGAACCAAGTAGCTGGACGGATGAATATAAACGTATTCTTAAATTATTCAACGAAACTCTTTTAGAAGACTAAAAATTAAAAGGCCCGAAATTCGGGCCTTTTTTTATCTTGAATAATTTGGTGCTTCCTTTGTTATAGTGACATCGTGTGGATGACTTTCCATAATACCTGAAGAAGTAATTTTAACAAATTTGCCTGATTCCTTCAATGTTTCAATATCCTTTGCACCGCAATAGCCCATACCTGCTCTTAAACCACCAACAAATTGATGAATGCTTTCTACCAAATCTCCTTTGTAAGGCACTCGTCCAACAATTCCTTCCGGAACCAACTTCTTAATATCATCTTCAACATCTTGGAAATAGCGATCTTTGCTACCCTGTTTCATGGCTTCTACAGAACCCATACCACGATATGACTTAAATTTTCTTCCTTCAAAAATTATGGTTTCTCCTGGAGATTCTTTTGTTCCTGCCAAAAGCGAACCCAACATAACGCTATCTGCACCAGCAGCCAAAGCTTTTGGTATATCTCCGGTATAACGAATACCTCCATCTGCAATCACAGGTATGCCAGACCCTTTTATAGCCGAAGCTACATTTAATACAGCTGAAAATTGTGGAAATCCAACACCAGCTACGACACGGGTTGTACAAATAGAACCAGGTCCAATACCTACTTTTACTGCATCTGCTCCAGCATCAACTAAAAATTTGGCGGCATCCGGTGTTGCTATATTACCAACCACCATATCTGTAGAATCAAAGGTCTTTTTCAAATTTTTCAATACAGAAACCACTCCTTTTGTATGACCATGAGCAGTGTCTATAATAATAGCATCAACCCCAGCATTAACAAGAGCTTCTGCCCTTTCTTCAGCATCAGCAGTTACACCGATAGCGGCTGCTACCCTTAACCTACCATAAGAATCTTTATTAGCTATTGGTTTCTGGGTAAGTTTTGTAATATCCCTAAAAGTTATTAGACCCGCTAATTTATAATTGTCGTCAACTATAAGAAGTTTTTCAATTTTATTTTCTTGAAGTATTGCCTCAGCATCCTTCAGGGAAGTACCTACACCAGCTGTTACCAAATTTTCAGAAGTCATTACTTCGGTGATGGCTCTTTCATTATGATGTTCAAAACGAAGATCGCGATTTGTAACAATACCTTTTAACGTTCCTTCGGCATCTACAATAGGTATACCGCCAATATGATGCTCAGCCATACTTTTCTTTGCATCTCTAACGGTTGCCGTCATAGGCAAGGTAACGGGATCGATTATCATCCCACTTTCTGCACGCTTAACACGGCGGACTTCACTAGCCTGTTGCAAAATAGTCATGTTTTTGTGAAGCACCCCAATTCCACCTTCACGAGCCATTGCAATAGCCATAGCACTTTCAGTCACTGTATCCATAGCGGCTGAAATAATAGGAACATTTAATAAAATGTTGCGGGTAAATTTTGTAGCTGTGCTAACGTCTCTTGGTAATACTTCTGAATAAGCCGGAACGAGTAAAACGTCGTCGTAAGTAAGGCCTTCACCAAGAATTTTGTGGTGATCTGTGAACATGATGCAATTAAAATTAATTGCGTGCAAATATACGTCTTTTTTGGATATTAATTTTTAGGAACTCAGCATTAAGCAATTGTAAATTTTATTTTTATTTATTCTAAATAAATTTTGTTCAAAAGAAATTCAATCTTAAATTTGCGGCAGAAAAATTTATTATTTTTATTAAGTCTAAATAAATGAAGTTAAACTTATCCTCTCTAATTCTTCTAATTTCTGTCAACGGTACAATTTTAGCCCAACAGCAAGAAAATACCCCAATAGATTCAATTCAAAAACTTGACGAAGTAATAATCAATTCCAATGTCATTTTTGGTAATAAGTATGTTGCCAAAAACAGAACAGGTTCTGCCTATTATCTTTCTCCTGAAGAACTAAAGACATTCAATTATACCGACATAAACAGAGTTTTAAAAACGGTTCCAGGTGTCAATCTTTATGAAGAGGATGGGTTCGGGTTACGTCCCAATATTAGTTTAAGAGGAACTTCTCCCGAAAGAAGTGCAAAAATTTCACTAATGGAAGATGGAGTATTAATTTCCCCTGCACCTTATAGTGCCTCTTCTGCATATTATTTTCCTTCAGTGGCAAGGATGGAGGCGGTAGAAATTTTAAAAGGTAGCAGCCAAGTTCAATATGGGCCATTCACAACTGGTGGAGCAATCAATATGATTTCCACCCAAATTCCGAATAGTTTCAATGGAGGTGTAAATGCAAGTTTAGGATCATTCAATACAGCTAGATTACATGCTAAAATTGGTGACAGTAAAACTAATTTCGGTTATATGGTTGAATACCTAAATTATAATTCCGACGGATTCAAAAATCTTTTAAATGATAAAAACACTGGCTTTGATATTAATGAAGTAGTTGGGAAATTCAGAATAAATTCAAACCCAGAGGCTAAAATTTACCAAGCATTGGAAGCTAAATTCCAATACTCGGACGAAGTTTCCAATGAAACCTATCTTGGACTAACGGAATCTGATTTCAGTGAATCTCCATTCAATAGGTATGCCGGTTCCCAAAAAGATCAAATGAATGCAGACCATATACAGTTTATGCTTACCCATGCATTGAATTTCAATAAAAATCTTAGGATTACTACTAATGGTTATTACAATGAGTTTAAAAGGAATTGGTACAAACTAGATGACATAATTTTTGACGGAAATAAGCAAGGTATTTCTAGCGTGGTTTCAAATCCAAGCGATTTCTCGAATCACTTGTCAATCGTGAGAGGAGACCTCAATACCGATGAAGATGCCTTATTGGTAAAAGCAAATAACCGAAGGTACATTTCTAAAGGTGTTCAATCTAAATTTGATTACCATTGGTATGGAGACAATACTTTTCATGATTTAGAAATAGGGGTTCGTTTCCATTACGACCAAGAAGATAGATACCAATGGGAGGATGGATATAGCATATTAGATGCCATTATGACTAAAACTTCTGATGGTGAAAAAGGAGCACAAGGCAATCGAATTAGTAGTGCTAATGCATTTGCAACATATGCCATGTATAAATTAAAAATAAATAATTTAACCCTAACTCCAGGGATTAGATATGAGAACATCAAATTAAACCGGACCGATTTTGGAAGTAGCGATCCCAACAGAACAGGATTAGATATTTCTGAACGTGAAAATACCGTGGATGTTTTTATTCCTGGACTCGGTTTTAATTATGCTATTACCGATTTGGTTTCAATCTTTGGTGGGATTCATAAAGGATTTTCGCCTCCAAGTAACCAACCAGGAGAAAAAGCCGAAGAAAGCGTTAATTATGAATTAGGTTCAAGATTTACTTACGGTAAATTAAGAGGAGAATTGGTCGGTTTCTATAATGATTACAGTAATCTTTTAGGCAGTGATTTGGCTGCAACAGGAGGCACAGGATCATTAGATCAATTTAATGCTGGAGAAGTAATAGTTAATGGTTTGGAACTACTTTTAAATTACAATTTAATGCCCCAAAATTCTAAATTCAGTTTACCTATTACATTTGGTTATACCTATACAAATTCTGAATTTCAAAGCAGTTTTGGAAGCAGTGATGAATTATGGGGAGACGTTAACGAAGGAGATGAATTACCGTATATATCGAAAAATCAATTCAACGCTATGATTGGATTAGAGCATAAAAAATTTCAATTAAATCTTAGCGGTCGTTATAATGGTAAATTCAGAACAAAAGCAGGCTCTGGATCTATACCAGATGATGAATTGGTTAAGTCTAATTTTATAATTGATTTTGCTGGTAAATACCATTTTAAAAACTACCTGAGTTTTACAACTAATATCATTAATGTCTTGGACGAAACCTATGCAGTATCTCGCGTACCCGCAGGATTAAGACCAGGCCATCCGTTTGGGATATATGGAGGTGTAGAGTTCAGATTTTAATATAAAAATCTTTAAGTAGTGATAGCTAAAAGTTGTTGAAAACCTTTAAAGCCTCATTGTAAGCGCTTTCAAAAGCCATTGCATTTAGAGGATTACACTTTTGGGAAGTAAAATATGATAGTAATTTTTCTGTTGGCATATTACCCGTAAGCTCATCCTTTGCCATAGGACAACCGCCGAAACCTTGTATTGCGCCATCGAATCGCCTGCATCCAGATTTGTAGGCAGCATCGATTTTTTCAAACCAGGTTGAGGGAGTAGTATGTAGATGTGCACCAAATTCAATATGTGGATACCTCGGAATTAAATTTTCAAAAAGATAACTAATGGTTTCCCCATCGGAACTACCAATGGTGTCGCTTAGGGAAATAATTTTTACCCCCATATGGTCTAATTTTTCTGTCCAATCAGCAACAATTTCAACATCCCAAGGATCGCCATAAGGATTCCCAAAACCCATTGAAATATATACCACTACTTCCTTATTTTTTGAATTTGCCAAATTCAAAATTTGCTGTAGGGTATCGACGGACTGTGCAATTGTTTTATGAGTGTTTCTCATTTGGAAATTTTCCGAAATAGAAAACGGGTAACCCAAATAATCAATCTCAGAAAACTGGCAAGCATCTTCAGCACCTCTATAGTTGGCAACTATTGCCAGCAACTTACTGTTAGTTTTAGATAAATCTAAACTGGAAAGAACCTCTGCAGAGTCTGCCATTTGAGGAATTGCCTTAGGTGATACAAAGCTCCCAAAATCAATTGTATCAAATCCTACACGCAATAACGACTGAATGTATGCTACCTTCTTTTCAGTAGGGATAAATGTTTTGATGCCCTGCATGGCATCTCTCGGACATTCTATTATTTTTATTTCACTCACAACCTCAAAAATAGGAAACTTCATCTCCAGCTTGAAAATTATTTTGCATGCATTGTTTATTCAAAAAATAATTTGAAATTGAAACCGCTAAAATTTTCAAGTTTTGATAAAAGCTGTCACTTCTAATCATGATATAGAGATTACTGCCAAATTAGCTCATAAAATTTGGAACCAACATTATGTCCCTATCATTGGAAAAGCCCAAGTGAATTATATGGTTGAAAAATTCCAAAGTGAAGAAGCAATTAAGGATCAGTTAGACAATGGCTTTAAATACTTTCTAATTTATTTCTCCGAAACCCCTTGTGGTTATTTGGCAATAATTTCAAATACTGAAGAAAAAAAATTGATGATTAGCAAAATCTATATTGATAAGGGTTTCAGAGGAAAAAATCTAGGATCAGAATTGCTGGAATTTGCCATTAATTATGGCAAGGATCATTCTTTGAAAGCAATTTGGTTAACAGTCAATAAAGATAATTATCATTCAATAAAATGGTATGAAACACGAGGTTTTAGAAAAGAGAAAAAGGTTGAAATAGATATAGGTAACGGATTTATTATGGATGACTATATCATGGAAAAGACTATTTAACCAGCTTTTCTTTTTAAAAGTTCCTTGTTAATATTTTTAATTAATGCAGGACCTTCGTATATAAAACCAGTATACAGCTGAATTAAATCTGCTCCGGACTCTAATCGCTCAATTGCATCCTCTACCGTGTGTATACCACCTACACCAATAATGGGAAAGTAACTTTTTCTTTTTGCAACCAAAAATTTAACAACCTCATTGGCTCTTTTGGTTAGTGGAGCACCACTCATTCCACCGGTTTCAGATTTGTTAGAATCAGTTAAACCTTCCCTACTTATGGTTGTATTAGTGGCAATAATTCCGGAAATACCGGTGGTTTCAACAATGTCTATTATATCCAATAATTGGGAATCGGTTAAATCTGGTGCTATTTTTAAAAGAATTGGTTTGGCCTTAACCTCCTTTGCCATTTTTAGGTTTCTATCTTGTAAAGTTTCAAGTAGTTGCATTAAGGGTTTTTTGTCCTGTAACTCTCTTAAATTAGGGGTATTAGGTGAACTAACATTCACCACAAAATAATCCACCCAAGGAAATAATGCATCGAAACATTTAATATAATCATCAACAGCATTTTCGTTCGGAGTTGCCTTATTTTTGCCAATATTGCCACCTATCAAAACATTCTTATTATGTTTTAGTCTTTCCACAGCCTTTTCAACACCTTCATTATTAAAGCCCATCCTATTAATTATGGCCTTATCTTTTTTCAATCGGAATAATCGTTTTTTAGGATTTCCAGGCTGAGGTAACGGAGTTAAGGTACCTATTTCTATAAATCCAAAACCCAAATCATTTAATTCTTCATACAATTTGCCATCCTTGTCAAAACCAGCTGCCAACCCTATAGGATTTTTAAATCTTAAACCAAAAACCTCCTTTTCCAATCTTGGATCTTCTACCTTAAAACTATGTTTAATGATGGAAGAAACAAACGGCAAGTGATTTAAGATTTTAAGAGTTTTAAAGGTGAAATGATGAACAGATTCAGGATCGAAATTAAAAAGAAGGGGGCGGATGATTTGTTTGTACATAGCCGAAAATTGTATTGCAAAAATACCATTCATTTAAGTAAAACAGCAAGACAAACCGTCTAAATTGTAGTATTTTTATACTCTAAAATTTAAGCCTTTTGAAGAGATGATTGATGCGAAAAAATTAACCGAAAGATTCATTAGCTACGTGAAAATCCATTCAGAATCTGATCCAAATTCTGAAACTACTCCAAGTACTGAACGCCAGTGGGATATTGCCAAAAAGCTGGTAGAAGATTTAAAGGCAATTGGACTTAGCGAAGTTCAAATCGATGATAAAGCTTATATAATGGCAACTCTTCCTTCTAATATTGATAAGGACATACCAACAATTGGGTTTATTTCGCATTTTGATACGAGTCCGGATTTTACTGGTAAAAATGTCAATCCACAATTTCAAGAGAATTATGATGGAAGTGATATTGTTTTAAATGAGGAGCAAAACATTATACTTTCACCTGATTATTTCGAAGATTTGCTACAATATAAAGGCCAAACACTTATTACCACAGATGGGACTACTCTTTTGGGGGCAGACGATAAAGCCGGGATTACCGAAATTGTTTGTGCAATGGAATATTTAATTAACCACCCAGAGATAAAACATGGTACTATTAAGGTGGGTTTTACCCCGGATGAGGAAATAGGAAGGGGTGCACACCATTTCGATGTGACCAAATTTGGTGCAGATTGGGCTTATACGATGGACGGCAGTGAAATTGGGGAGCTAGAATTTGAAAATTTTAATGCTGCTAGCGCGGTGGTAACCATTAAGGGAAAGTCGGTACATCCTGGTTATGCTAAAGATAAAATGGTTAACTCCATTTACATAGCAAACAAATTTATTGATGCATTGCCACGACTTGAAACCCCAGAACATACTGAGCATTACCAAGGATTTTTTCATTTACATAAAGTAAATGGAGATGTTGAGGAAACCAGATTACAGTATATTATTCGCGACCATGATATGGATCAATTTGAGGCACGAAAATCAATGATAGAGCAAATTGCATTTGATATCAATTCAGAATATGAAAAAGAAGTTATCACGGTTGAAATAAAGAACCAGTATTTAAACATGCGTGAAAAAATTGAGCCTGTAATGCATATTGTAGATTTGGCTGAGGAAGCAATGAAAGCTGTAGGTATTGAACCCAATATAAAACCAATTCGGGGTGGTACAGATGGCTCTCAACTATCTTATATGGGACTTCCATGCCCTAACATTTTTGCAGGGGGACATAATTTCCACGGTCGTTTTGAATATGTTCCGGTTGAAAGTATGGTTAAAGCAACCGAAGTTATCTGTAAAATTGCAGAGTTGGCCGCTACCAAAGATTTATAAAAAAATTACAGCGATAAGATTAGATAACAATAATTTATTAGCTGTACAATTTAATTACTTTCTTAATTTGCTTAGTGCGTTTCTTTGCTCGTTTTTTCTTGAGTTTGTTAATCCAAATTATTGTTCCGGTAATTGGTAAACTAGTAGCAATAAGACAAGCCAAGAAATAAATTATTTTCGAAATTCCTCCAAATATCTCACCTGTATGAAGTGGTTTAATCAAGGATGCAATTTGAACGTTTAAAGGCTTTTCATTAAATATATCTTTCAGTAAAATATCACCTTGCTTAGAAAGGATTAGGCTATTGCTAACAGTTGGAGTCCAAGAACTTGCATTTTTTTTACGTATATTAAAATAATCATTGCGATCTGAAGGTAGACCTATACTCAAGTCACCGCTATAATTAAACTCCTCATTAGCTATATTCAAAATTTCAGAAAGACTTAATTCAGAAGCATTGCTTTCTGGAACAGTAATTTCAGGTTGACTACGGTTAAAAACAGGAGTTCCTAGTACAGCACTTGCACCTTCTTTGTACCACCCAAATGACCAATTAAGGCCCGTGAGTGTCATAACAATTAAAAAGATACAGGCATAAAATCCCAATGTATTGTGTAAATCGTGGTTGATACGTTTCCAGCTTGCTGAAAATTTAATTTTGAAACCAGGTTTAAACTGCTTCCATAACATCTTTTTTGGAAACCATAAAATGATACCAGAAATTGACAAAAAGAAAAAGATGATTGTTGCTATACCAACGATCGGTCGACCTACGGAAGTATCTAAAAGTAGCCAGCGGTGCAACCTGAACATAGTCATAAAAAATTCATTTATACTATCATTAGTTTCATGTTGTAAAGTTTTACCAGTAAATTGATTTACATAAACTGCAGTTCCCCTTCTATCTTCAGGGGACATTTTTACTCTAAATTCATATGGCGATGTTGAATTGGATGGTATGGTAAAACCATCAATTGTGCCCTTCCCAGAAAGTTTCTCAACCAACTGCTCAGCGGACAATATTGATTCAGAATTGCCCTCTAACTCCAAATTTTCAGTAAACGCTGATTTAATTTCTTTTTCAAAAGTTAAAATAGTACCACTCAAACAGACCAAGAATAACACTATCCCACTGCCAATTCCCAACCATAAATGAATGTCATTAATTAATTTTCTAAATGTGTAGTTTTTCTTCATGGATATTCAAGGCTAAAAAATTGGCTTATTTTGAAATTAAAGCTGCAAATATAAACTCACCTATCATTTTAAACAAGTTATTTAGAATCATTTTAAACAATGAATTGAAAACATTTTCAATAGCATAAGAAGAATATTTAATTGAGATATTTAAATCCACTTTTTATTAAAAATTTAAACATATAATTTCATGGGTAATTCAATAAATTAGATGGTATATCTGGACCTTTGACGTCTTTAAATCTGAGAAATTCAGCATGTACATTTGTTTTCTTTTTGGTCTATGTAACAATTATTACACTGTTTGAATTAACGAACGATTAAATTTGCCACAATACCTTCCCCGAGGTTATAGGGATTACTATGAACGATTTTGAAAAACTTTTTAGGTCTTTAAAAATTATATTCTCGCTGCTAATGGCGGGTGTAATTTTCATTTCCATTTTCATTGTATACTATAGTTACAACCCTGAAATGTTACAATTTGTTCAACCCAAATCGAGTATCTGGGTAGTTAAGATTCCAGAAGAACAATTTGATGCAGGTGCTATGGATGCGATTGTTAAAAAAGGCTATCAAATTGTAACCGAAACTTCGAGTTGGTTAGGCCCCTCAACAGAAGACCCTCAGCGCCGTTTTGCTGGCAATAATCTTTCTTGTTCAAACTGCCACCTTCAAGCTGGGGCTCAAGCAGGTTCGGGGTCTTGGGTTGGTGTCACAGATCGCTATCCACAATTCCGTGGTAGAGAAAACAAAATTGGAACAATTGAAGACAGAATAAATGGGTGCATGGAAAGAAGCATGAATGGAAAAATACTGGATGTAAACGACCCAAACATGATGGCTATTGTAAGCTATATGGAATGGTTAGGAGAAGGACTCCCTGAGGAAAGAATAAAAGAATATAGTGGCTATCCAAAAATCGTTCTGCCTAATGTAGCGGTGGATCTGGGAAAAGGCAAGGATGTATACACAAGAGAATGCATGGTATGTCATGGAGAAGGTGGACAAGGTATTCCAAAACCAAATGGTGTTGGTTACACTTATCCTCCACTATGGGGATCTGATTCATACAATAACGGCGCAGGAATGCACAGGGTAATTACAGCTGCAGAATTTATTAAATCTAATATGCCTTTTTTGCAAGCTACTTGGGATAACCCAAAATTAACAGATGAAGAGGCTTATAATGTGGCAGGTTATATTAACAGTTTTGAAAGACCTGAAAAAGCCTCTCTTACCGAAGATTTCCCTGATAAAAAATTAAAGCCCGTATCCACTCCCTATGGACCCTGGACAGATGAATTTCCTGCTGAACAGCATAAATTTGGGCCCTTTATACCTATCATAGAATTCTATAAAAAGGAATTCGGAATTACAAAAAGCAAATAATGTTTAAGCACCAAATTACCTTCGTCTTACTATTTATAAACCTTTCCCTTTGGCCGCAAAATGCTGAAAAGAAAGAATCTACTGGCGATTTAAGTGGACAATGGAGAACCTTCTACATGAACACTATTAATGACGGACATCTCAAAGATTTTAACGCTTTGGCAACCGGAGGTTATGTGAAATACGAATACAAATTTTCCAAAGGGTTCTACCTAGGGGGAGCCCTATATACTTCTATTAATACTAATATCCAAGATCTTACGGAACCCGATCTAACCACCGGCAAAACCAGTCGCTACGAAGAGGGTTTATTTGATTTGGAAAACTTGGAGGAGGATTGGATAGCTTTGATTGGAGAACTCTATGCGGGTTACAAATTTGGGCGCAATGATCTAAAAATTGGTCGCATGAAACTAAAGACACCTTTTTTAAACCCAGAAGATGGCAGAATGATTCCTACTTTGGTACAAGGTATTTGGTATCGCCACAATTCAAAAAAAGGTGCCATTTTCCAACTAGGCTACATAGATAGAATTGCACCACGATCTACCTCCAAATTTTTCAATATCGGAGAAAGTATTGGTCTTTATCCTGTTGGGCGCGATTTAGCGGGGCAACCCTCTTTATATCGAGAAAAGGTGACTTCTAACTTTATATTGGTAGCAAATGGACTTATACCTATTAATGAAAGATTTTCAGTAGATATTTGGGACTTTTTTGTTGAAAATGTGTTCAATAGCTTTTATATAAATCCTAAGTATAAATTAAGCGATAAATGGTTGTTTGAGGCAGAGTGGCTGCATCAAAATAAAATAAATAATGGTGGGAACTCAATTGATTCATTAAGTTATTTTCTCGATGATAATTCTGATGTTATAGGCGGTAAATTTTCTTACAAGATAAAAGATTATTCATCCGTTTCTTTGGCTTATGACCGTATTACAACGTTTGGGAGATTCTTGTTCCCAAGGGAATGGGGAAGGGAATTTCTTTTCAGTTTTCAAAAGCGAGAGCGAAGTGAGGGTACGGCAGGCAACCACGCCTTAGTCGCATATTATAATACACGAACCGACATACCTTCACTCAAAACAAGAATAAATTCTATTTGGAGTGTTGGTCAACACTGGAAAGATTCTGCAAGCGATCCTGCTCTTAATAAATATGCCTTTCCTAGTTATACGCACTTCAATGCAGACCTTTTCTTTGAGTTTGAAAAATTAAAAGGATTTAGACCAGAATTTCTATTCACCTATAAATTGGCTAACGGTGATTTCCCTGATAACCATAATTTCATTATCAATAAAGTTAATATGTGGAATATTAACTTAGTCTTTAATTACAATTTTTAGTATTCCAATAGGAATGTGGGAGTAAACCATATCGAGTAATAGATCTATTAGTTTGAACAAATAGTAATTAAATGGAACCATCCATTATGATTTTGGCTTTCATTTAAAATTACACGTCTGGTAGATTGTATAAATTCTATCTTTATGGTATAAATTTCCATACTATGGCCGGAATTACTTCCGTAGAAGAATACTTAGAGAAACATAAACAATACCATTCTGAATTGCAACTCTTGAGAGAAACTATCCTAGAAACAGAATTGGAAGAATGTATTAAATGGGGCGCACCAGTATATACCTTAAACGGAAAAAATGTTGTAGGGCTTGGAGCCTTCAAAAATCATTTTGGAGTATGGTTTTTTAATGGAGTTTTTTTAAGCGATCCTAAGAATGTACTGTTTAATGCACAAGAAGGAAAAACTAAAGCACTTCGCCAATTACGTTATGTAACTGAAAAGGATATAGACAAAGTTGTGCTTCGAAATTATTTAAGAGAAGCCATTCAAAACCAAAAAGATGGCAAAGAATTAATTCCAGTTAAAAAGAGCAAAAAGGTTGAACTGCCAAAAGAGCTTTCTGAAGTGTTGAACAACAATGCCATTTTAAAAACCTCTTTTTTTAATTTAGCCCCTTATAAACAAAGGGAATATGCCGAATTTATAGAATCGGCAAAAAGAGAAGCCACTAAACAAACAAGGATTGATAAAATAATTCCTTTGATCGAAGAAGGTATCGGCTTAAATGATAAATACAAAAACTGCTAAAAAAAAGCCTTCCAAAATGGAAGGCTTTTTAGTATGTTCTTATTATTGTGACTAGGCTTTTGGAGTGGCGTTTAATTTCCTACTCATTTCCATTGAAATGGCAGAGCGCTCAAATTTAATTTTACCCGCGAGCGTTTCAATAACACAACTGTCGTCTTTATCACTTAAGTCAACAACTTTGCCGTGCATGCCACTTTTTGTTATCACTTTATCACCTCTTTTTAATTCGCTTGCAAATTTTTTTTCCTGTTTAGCGCGTTTCATTTGTGGTGCAATCATAAAGAAATACACAACCGCAAACATGGCGATAAATGGCAGAAAATCCATTAAGTTTCCCATCTTCTAAAGTCTAGTCTAATTTAATTTAGTGTTTATTATGAATCAGTTTTTGGAGCGTTTGGATCTGCTTCGATGAAAGCCTTGATTTTTACTTGCTCTTTTCCAGATTCTGTATTGGTAGTTAAAGTAATAACCTTTGACACTTGGTTACCTGGAGTTCCCCTACCGTTAAATTTAACTGTAAATTCGGCTGTTTCTCCGGGAGCTAAAGGCTCTTTTTTCCAATCTGAAGGAACTGTACATCCACATGTACTTTTAATATCACTTACAACTAAAGGAGATTCTCCGGTATTTGTATAAGAAAATTTTGTTTCTACTGGAGTTCCATTAATAATGGTACCAAAATCGTGTTCAGTTTCAGCGAAACTAATTTCTGGGAATTCACCTGCGGTTGCATCTCTTTCAGCAGCTTCAGCCACATTTTCTTCCTTTATCTTACTTGTAGCATCGTCTTTACATGCTGTAAAAGCAACCATACATAGGGCACTTAATCCTAGGATAACTTTTTTCATGGTTATGGTTTTAAATTTTAAAATTTTACAATTTGAGATGGTAAAAGTAATAATATTTTCAGCTAATAAAAACTTTTTAGCCCTTATCTGTTCTATGCTTGGGGGATTCTGGAGAGATTTTTATAGCAGCCCGCGACCGACTTTAACGTATTTTAAACTCTCCTTATAGTCTTTTACAATCCTATCCAAGATACCGTTGATGAAAATACTACTCTTCGGTGTTGAATATTCCTTAGCGATTTCGATATACTCGTTTATTGTTACTTTAAACGGAATAGAATTAAAATTTTGAAACTCACAAATTGCCATTTGAAGCAGGACCATATCCATCTGGGCAATCCTTTCTGAATCCCAGTTAGTGGTATAGTTTGTAACCTCATTATTCAATTTTGAACTATTCAAAACAGTCTTCTTTAAAAGAGCCATACCAAACTCACGGTCATCTTCGTCCCTAAATAACTCTGGCAGAAAATGATGAATATTGGAATGGGGCTTGGCCTTTTGAATAAGTCGCAATAGGCTTGTATTAATTAATGGAAGATCATCTAACCAAGTTAACTTTTTATCTTCAAAATAATCGTAAAGCTTCTCATTTGGAGCAATTATTTCCGAAAAAATGTCCGCGACAAAATTACGATCAATCTTAAAAGATTCCTCTATTTCTCCCAAATAGGAAGCATATAGTTTACTGTTTAAAATGCTTTTAAATAGAATTTCTACATACTCGAAATCCAGATACCAAAAGTTCAGTTTACGTTTTTCTACCAATTCTGTAAACTCCGCATCATTTCTCAAAAGCAACAACAATTGGTTATTGGCCAATTTAACTGCCGAGGGTATCCCTTTGTTATTATTTAGGATTTGATTTTTTGTTCGCTCTATTTGAGATTCAGCTCTTTTTTGAACCTCAACCAAAAGCGCAAGGATACTTACATGCAAATCGAACATTCCATTAAAACTCTGATTCAAAAAGGCCTCATATTTTTTTAGGTCCTCATTCTCGTCAGCTCCAAATGCATAAATTGTTTGCATAACTTTAATTCGGATGTGTCTACGGTTTAGCATGTTGAAAGAACTTAGGTCAATAAAATAGGGGAATTAGTTTTCCCTCCTTTTTACAAAAATAAAATGTTTGACTGAATTAACGTTTGGAGTTTTCCAATTTACGCGTTTCTATACGTTCATTGGCAATTTGAACAGCAGCTTGATTAGTTGTAATATCTTCTCTTTTTGATCGTTCAAATATTTCCAAGGTAGTATTGAAAATATTTTCCGTTTTACGCATAATCTCTTGCTTACCGTAATTTTCCAATTCGGCATATACATTTATAATACCGCCTGCATTAATCAAAAAATCTGGGGCATATAGAATTCCTCTTTCCTTTAATATCCTACCATGAACATTTTCATCGGCCAGCTGGTTGTTAGCTGCCCCTGCAATTATTTGGGTTTTTAATCGATATACAGTATCGTCATTAATTGTTGCGCCTAAAGCACAAGGAGCATAAATATCCATTTGCTCATCGAAGAAATCACCATCAAAAATGTCAACATGATATCTCTTCGCAATTTTTTCCAGGCATTCTTTATTAATGTCAGTAATAGTAACCTTTGCACCTTCATCTAAAAGGTATTCAATTAAAGCACCACCAACACTGCCTACACCTTGAACAAATATCTTTCTATCTTCAAGCACATCAGTACCGAATTTGAACTTTGCCGCTGCCTTCATTCCCATAAACACACCAAACGCAGTAATCGGAGATGGGTTACCAGCACCACCTTTATTCTCGGAAATACCAGTAACATATGGAGTAACTTCCCTTACGATATCCATATCTTCGGTTGTCATTCCAACGTCCTCAGCGGTAATGTATTTTCCATTAAGAGAATGTACAAACTCCCCAAATTTTCGCATCAATTCGGGAGTTTTTTGTGTTGATGAATCTCCTATAATAACTGCCTTTCCACCACCCAGATTTAAACCCGTTATGGCAGATTTCAATGTCATACCTCTTGAAAGTCTTAATACGTCATTAAGGGCTTCCCATTCATTCTGATAGGGCCACATTCTAGTTCCCCCAAGGGCTGGCCCCAAAACGGTGTTATGAATACCAATTATTGCCTTTAAACCAGTATCTTTGTCGTGGCAGAAAATAACCTGCTCGTGGTCATCGAAGGAAAGTTGTCCAAAAACTGGGTCAACTTTTTTAAGATCATTAATTCGGAGATCGTCAGAAATCATCATAAAATGTTAAGCTGTTTCGCTTATTAAAAACAGCGTGCAAAATTAATGCAAATAGTGAGTGTTCGCAAACATAATATGTTAAATACTATTTAATATCTAAGCCCCTCTTTTTCAAATCTTAAATGAAAGAACTTCAGCATCTCAACAAGTATTTTTATAAGTATCGATATAAACTTTTAGCAGGTGTAATTATTACAATAATAGCTAGGATATTTCTATTATTCACACCTGAACTTATTGGTAATTCAGTTGATATAATTGATGACTATCGTAACAATATTGTTACGGATGTATCTTATGTTAGAACTGAACTGCTTATTAATATTCTATATATTATTGGGGCTGCTATTGTAGGTGGTATGTTTACTTTTTTAATGCGTCAGACCATTATTAACGTGAGCCGTTATATTGAATTCGACTTAAAAAATGAAGTTTATCAACAATACCAACGTTTATCCCTAAATTTCTACAAAAGCAATCGTACGGGGGATTTAATGAACAGAATTAGTGAGGATGTCGGTAAGGTAAGGGAATATGCGGGACCTGCAATAATGTATAGTATCAATACAATTACATTATTCGTAATTGTTCTTTTCCTCATGTTTAAGGCAGCACCTACTCTCACACTCTATACCATAATTCCGCTCCCAATTCTGTCGGTGTTTATATATATATTAAGTAAACAAATACATAAGAAAAGTACTATTGTACAACAGTGGTTATCAAAACTTTCCTCTTTTACCCAAGAGTCTTTTAGCGGTATTGCCGTCATTAAATCTTACGGCATTGAGGAGAAGGTAAATGTGGACTTTGAAATACTTTCAACCGAGCACAGAGGTAAAAATATTGATTTAGCAAAAGTTCAAGCTCTTTTCTTTCCCTTAATGATACTATTAATTGGATTGAGCAACATCCTGGTAATTTATATTGGTGGAAGACAATATATGGATGGTCAAATTGAAAGTCTTGGAGTTATTGCCAAGTTTATTATCTATGTAAATATGCTTACCTGGCCAGTGGCCACAGTAGGCTGGGTCACCTCAGTTATTCAACGTGCTGAGGCGAGCCAAAAACGAATCAATGAATTTTTAAAGGAGGAGCCTGAGATAAAAAACAAGGTTGAACAGCATACAACCATTGAAGGGCATATTCAATTCAATGATGTTTCCTTTACCTACCCAGACACCAATATACAAGCATTAAAACATGTAAGTTTTGAATTAAAACCTGGAGAAACCATTGCAATTTTGGGCAAAACCGGATCTGGTAAATCAACCATCCTAGATTTAATTGGTCGCTTATACGATGTTAGTTCTGGCAATATTACAATTGATGATAGGGCAATCGACCAAATAAATTTAGACGATTTAAGAAAAAGTATCGGATATGTCCCACAGGATGCTTTCTTATTTTCCGACACTATAAAAAACAATATTAAATTCGGCAAAGCTGATGCAACCGATGAAGAAATCATTGAAGCCGCAAAAAATGCCAATGTCCATAAAAATATTGTGAAGTTTTCTAAGGGGTATGATACCATTTTAGGAGAAAGAGGGATTACATTATCAGGTGGTCAAAAACAACGGGTTTCTATTGCTAGAGCTATTATAAAGCAACCAGAAATACTACTGTTCGATGATTGTCTTTCGGCTGTAGATACTGAAACGGAGGAAAAAATTCTTAAGAATTTAATGAAGCTGGCAAAGAATACAACAACAATAATTGTAAGTCATAGAATCTCTTCTGCTAAAAATGCAGATAAGGTAATTGTATTAAAAGATGGGGAAATAATCCAAGCTGGAAATCACCAAAATCTTGTTGCGCAAGAGGGTTATTACAAAGACCTTTATATGAAACAACTGACAGAAAAAGAATTATGAGAAAATGTTGGTTACTAATCTTTTTTTTTAGATTTTTGGGACGCAAACCAAATAAACCTAACGAATTTTAGATGAGCGATAACGGCATGATGGATAAAGAAGAAATTTACTCGAAAGTACTTAGAGCAGGTAGAAGAACTTATTTTTTTGATGTACGAGCTACCAAGGCAGGAGATTATTATCTTACAATTACAGAAAGCAAAAAATTCACGAACGACGACGGTTCATTCCACTACAAAAAACACAAGATCTACCTTTACAAAGAGGATTTCGAAGAGTTTAAGCAGAATTTAGATGAAATGACAGACTACATTATCGATGAAAAAGGCCAAGAGGTAATTAGTGAGCGTCATCAAAAAGATTTCAAAAAAGAGGACGACGATTATTCTGAAGCATCTACTGATAGGTCAACCGGGAGCTTTACGGATATCAGTTTCGACGATATTTAATCCGTTATAAAAAAATTCAATAACAACCGCTATAGATTTACTATGGCGGTTTTTTATTTTTACAAAAATCCTTAGCAAAAATGAAACAAATTCTATCCGCTTTACTACTAGTTATTACTTTTCAAAATTTCGGACAATTTGATAAATCTCTTTACAATACCAGCCTAGAATACTACCTGCCAAATGGGATAACTTATAATTCTGCCATTCCAACACCAGAATCAATTATAGGACATGAAGTAGGTGAATGGCATGTTACCCATGATAAACTAGTGCAGTATATGTACACCTTGGCCGAAGCATCTGATAGAATTACAATTGAAAATAGAGGGGCTACTTTTGAAGGTCGACCAATTTTGCTCTTAACAATCACCTCTCCCGATAATCACAAAAATCTAGAGTCAATAAGAACTGCCCATATTGCAAATACGGAGGGAGAAAATAATGCCACATCCAACATGCCAATAGTCGTATATCAAGGATTTTCAATTCATGGCAATGAACCTAGCGGTGCTAATGCTGCCTTATTAGCGGCTTACCATTTAGCCGCAGCGGAAAGTCAGCATGTAAAGGATATTTTGAATAATGCCGTAATACTTTTTGATCCAAGTTTCAATCCAGATGGCTTGCAGAGGTTTTCGTTCTGGGCAAATTCAAATAAATCTAATGTGCTTAACCCCGATCCCAATGATAGAGAATATGATGAAGTTTGGCCAAGGGGTAGAACAAATCACTATTGGTTCGATTTAAATAGGGACTGGCTTCCTATCCAACTTCCAGAATCACAGGCAAGGATTAAAACATTCCATAAATGGTTGCCCAATATTTTAACCGACCATCACGAAATGGGCACCAATTCTTCCTTCTTTTTTCAACCAGGGATTCCAGAAAGAACCCACCCACTTACACCAAGTAAAAACCAAGAACTTACAGCAAAAATTGGAACATTCCATGCCAAGGCATTTGACCAAATAGGCTCCCTTTATTATACAGAGGAGGATTATGATGACTTTTATTATGGAAAAGGTTCAACATTCCCAGACATAAATGGATCTATAGGTATTTTATTTGAGCAAGCGAGTTCGCGTGGTCATTTACAAGAATCTTCTAACGGCGTTTTAACTTTTCCATTCACCATAAGAAACCAGTTTACTGCAGCTCTATCAACCCTTGAAGCTGCCTTCAACATGCGCGAGGAATTATTGCAGTATCAAAAGGAGTTTTTTGACAATTCTAGAAAATCACACAGTGGCAAAAAAGGAAAGGCTATTGTCTTTGGGGATCCAAAAGATGCCTCAAAATCTTTTCAATTGGCTGAAATTATGAAGCGTCAGAACATAGAAATATATCAATTAAAACAGGATGTAAACATCAACGGAAAACAATATAAAAATGGCTACAGTTATGTAGTTCCTTTTGATCAAAAAAATGCAACCATCATAGATGCAATGTTTGATATAAGAACAACATTTAAGGATAGTTTGTTCTACGATATCTCAGCCTGGACATTCCCTTATGCCTTCGATCTCGATTTCAGTAGTGATATTTCTATGGCAAGTTATGCGGGTGAAAAGATTGCGGAACTTAAGCGACCACAGGGATCTGTTCGAGGAAAAAGTTCTTATGGCTATGTCATGTCTTGGCACGATTACTATGCACCTAGAGCCTTGTACGCGATCTTAGCGAAAGATTTAAGGGCAAAAGTTAGTTTAGGTGAATTTAAGGTTGATGGGAAAGATTATGGCTATGGAACTATTTTCATTCCTGCACAAAATCAAAATATAACTTCAGATGAAGTGTATACGGTCTTAACCGAAGTTGCCAAAAATTCTTTTATCCACATAGACCCAATTTCAACGGGACTGACCCAAGGTGTTGATCTAGGAAGTCGATTAATTGCTACTGTTGAAAAGCCTAAGGTTGGAATTTTGGTTGGTGATGGTATTTCCTCATATGACGCTGGCGAAATTTGGCATTTATTTGATCAACGCTACAGGATACCGTTATCAAAATTAGACACAAAAGATATCGGGCGCATGAACTTAGACAGATATAATGTTATCATTATGCCTACGTCGTACAACATAGAGGACGGTGCACTTAAAAACCTAAAATCCTGGGTTGAAAATGGTGGGACTTTAATTGCCTACAAACAAGCGATAAATGTCTTAACCCGAAATGAATTTGTAAAAGTAAAATTCAAGAAGAATGATTTAAAGGCCAAAAATGTAAATTTTGCTCTAAGAGATGACTTTTATGGAGCACAAGGTATAGGAGGTGCGATCTTCGAGGCAAAACAAGATTTGACACATCCCATTAATTTTGGTTATAACGACGATAAGATTGCCCTATTCAGGGATACAACTATTTTTATGGAAGCTGATGATAATAGTTTTAATAATCCAATTCAGTATACAAAAACTCCTCTATTAAGTGGATATATTTCTAAACCCAATTTAGATAGTTTAGCTGGAACAGTGCCATTTAAAGTAAATAGATTACGAAGGGGTAAAGTAATTCTATTCACCGACAACACAAATTTTAGGGCATTTTGGTACGGCACAAACAAATTATTGATGAACGCGGTTTTCTTTAATGACGAAATGTAAAATCAGGAAATTTTTGAACCATTTGGAACTGGATTCTCAGGTTTTAATAAAATAACCTTTTCAGAACTAGTAGCTCCTAAAATGAGACATTGACTTTTAAAGTTAGCAATTTGCTTTTCTGGAAAATTTATGACAGCTAAAATTTGTTTGCCAATAAGGTTTTCTTTTTTATAAAGAGCCGTTATTTGTGCAGATGACTTTCGCCTTCCTAGGGGCCCAAAATCAATCAAAATTTGGTATGCTGGATTATGTGCCTTGGGAAAGTCGCTTACTTCTAAAATAGTACCGACACGTATATCTACTTTATTAAAATCGTCAAATTGAATCATTTAAAACTAAACTTTAGAGCTAAAAAATTTACATTGAGTTACCCATTAGACTTATGGAATGAATAAATTTATAACAAATTAAGCATATATTTTTATGGCTAGAACACCTTCAAATATGTTACCCTTAGAAACTATAGCACCAAGTTTTCAGTTAAAAGATACGGTTACGGGCGATATTGTTGGTATACCAAAAGACAAAGGAATAAATGGAACTGTAGTAATGTTCATATCTAACCACTGTCCATTTGTAAAACATGTAAATAAAGAAATATCAATAATAGCCAAAAAATATACTTCGAGAGGGATTCAATTTATTGCGGTCAGCAGTAATGATATTGAAAAATATCCTGAAGATGCGCCAAATAAAATGAAGGAAATGGCTATTGAACAAGATTTTATCTTCCCATATTTATTTGATTCTTCCCAGAAAGTTGCCAAAGATTATGATGCCGCTTGTACACCAGATTTTTATTTGTTTGATGAAAATCTCAAATTAGTGTACCGAGGTCAATTAGATGATTCCCGCCCTGGTAATGGAATACCAGTGACGGGAAAAGATCTTAGGTCTGCCATAGAAGCAATATTTTCAAACATACCCGTAAGTGAACATCAAAAACCTAGTATTGGTTGTAACATCAAATGGAAATCGTAATTATTACTGATTTGCCAAAATGAAATTAATAGGTATACTGTAAGGAACATTCACGGCCCTTCCTCTTTGTTTACCAGGTGTCATTTTAGGAAGAGAAGCTATAATTCTTTCTGCCTCCTTCTCTAAAAGCTTATCTGGTCCACGAGTTTTTAAATTGGAAGTTATGCCTTCCTTATTAATCGTAAAAATTACAAATACCCGACCATGAATGCCTAACTCAACGGCCATTGGCGGATAAGAGAAGTTTTTACGAACATGCTCTTGAATTTTAGCTTGAAAACAGGCTTTTCGTTCTGCTTCCGTCCCCTTCTCACAACCAGGAAAAATGGGCACATTTTCAATGACTGCAAAAGGAACTTCTATATCTTCTTCGACCTCCTCTACACCAACATCCTCAACAGCTACAACCTGATCCTCAATTGCGTCGTCTAAGTTCATTTCCGTACTTTCCACAATTGTTTCCTCAATTTCCTTAGCGTCTTCAACAACAGTAATATTTTCGGTTACGGCTGCAGGAGGTGGCGGTGGAGGTGGAACATTTAAGTCAATAACAGGGATTTCTTCTTGGAATTCTTCTTCCATTACCAAAATATCTTTGGCATATGTTGCTCTGTCGTAGGTTTTGTACTCAAGACCAAACCATGTTAAAAATAACATTACATTGAGACCAACAGCGAAATAAAGGCTGCTGTTTCGACCTACATCTAAGTTTGGATTTTTCTTTGATAACATGACACGGATTATTATTACCTAAAATTACATTATGATAGGTAGGATAATCATGATTTTTGTCATTAAAAACCAAATTTATAAAGCATTCTAAATCAATTTAATAAACCCCTTTTATAACTTATAATTAATTATTTATACAACCATTTTTCTACAAGCTAATTCACATTTTTTACAACTTTCAGCACACCTTTTACAATGCTCATTGTTATGTGCACTGCATTGTTCGGCACACCATGCACAAATCTCTGCACAAATCTGACAATACGCCTTTGAAAACCGACTTTCCGCTGCCATCATTTTAATACAAATTAAACAGGCATCTATACATTCTAAACAACATACGGGACAGTCATTCGTACTTTCCCTACCCGCCATTTGAACTAAGCAATTTTGACAATCTACAAGACACTGTTGACATGCCTCTATACATTCCTTATAAATACTATTCATTTTCAAAAAATTTGATTTTGATGAAAATATTTGATCTAAAATTCACTTATTTGTTGAATCAATTTAATTTTTGCAGTATTTACCGAGAAAGCCTGACCTATAAATGAGAAAATTTAAACCTCTAAAGATTTCTATTCTTGGATTAATTTCTTTGCTTGCAATTTCTTGCAATACACCCAACAAGTCTATTATTTCTATAGATTACCAAAATGAAATGGATACTTATTGGAAGAAAAGACGTGATTCAAGAGAAAATAATTATCTAAAATTATGCGGATTCCTTAAACTTGAAGATTCTATTTCTTTTTTCGGTTACAATGATGACTTAAGTCCTGAGATCAACGAACCTATGAGTGATACCATAGGTAAATTTTTAACCACCACCGACTCGATACTATTTTTCCCCTTAAATCAGCATAATACTAGAACTGAGGACGGAAAAACAATTGAAAAATTAAACTATCCATTAGACAGCAATGGCAATTCGGAAAAACTATATTTCAAAGATTTGTATTGGCAGATAATTACCAGATCAAATAAAAAATATGTTCGGGTGTGGCATTCCAAAAATCCAGCTGTAGAACATTTTAAGGGGTACGAAAAATTCCCTTTGAATTCTGATTTAAGACTTAAAGCCTATTTTAAATATTACGAGGAAGCCAAACATGAAGAAGTGAAATCTCAACTCGGCCTTCCTTCTTCCCAATCCTTTGTTGGAAAATTAACCTTTATGTTCAACGAAAACAATTATTCCCTAGATGTTGTAACTGATGGTTTTTTAATGGTTAGTGATGACACTTCTGGCGAAAAAACTTATGGCGGTGGCAGATATCTGGATTTGGATTTGCCCGAGAAAAATGATTCTATAATTCTAGACTTCAATAAACTATATAATCCTCCTTGTATATTCAGTGATTTCACAACATGTATATATCCCCCAACTCAAAATTATTTGCCGTTTCAAGTATTGGCAGGTGAAACCTCCATGGCTAAACAATGATTAAAAATCTTTTGAGGGTTCTATTTATTGGGTTCAGATTAGATAAAAATTATTCCATATTTTGCAATGCAATAACTAACTATTGAAAAAACGGCTTAAAATATTCCTTTGCTTTTTCATTATTCTGGTAATCAGTGAACTGTTTATTTTAAAGACACCAGATTTATCAGAATATAGAATTGTAAGCAAACCGGTAATTTTACTTTCTCTGTTACTTTTTTACGCGTTTAATTCTAGGCACCTAAAATGGGAGGCTAGGATTTTTACCATTCTTGCACTCGGACTATCACTTTTTGGTGATGTTTTTTTATTATTTGAGGAGGAAAATTCCGGATTCTTCATCGCTGGTTTAATATCATTTCTGCTAGCCCATATTTGTTATATTATCGTATTTTCAAAAGATCGACATCCGAAAAAATTTAAGTATTTATTTTTCTTGGCAATCGGAGCCTATTCATTTATGTTTTTTCGTCTTATTTATCCTGGATTACAAACGATGTTAATACCAGTTTTGATTTATGTAATGGTAATATTAGGGATGTTGAGTACAGCTTTTTTAAGAAGGGTTGATCCTCAAATGAGTTATTTTTTAATTCTCGGAGGAGCCCTATTATTTTTAATTTCAGATAGTCTCCTAGCCTATAATAAATTCTATGGAAATTTCAACAACGCCAATTTATGGATAATGTTTACCTACGCCATGGCACAAGTTAGTATTGTTATAGGCTTAATATATTCTAGGCGTATTTCGTTTATAAGGGAAATTCAAGAGGAATAATTTCTCTAACCGTTAAAATTTAATTGTAACAATTTTTAAGATTAAGCTACCAATAAGCAACTAACCTATCAGAATTGGATAAAGCACTCGAAAATAATTTTGTGGATCATTTGGAGAAACACCAAAATATAGTTCACAAGATTTGTAGGATGTATACCCACGATCAGGAGTCTCATAACGACTTATTTCAAGAGATTACCATACAATTGTGGAAAGCCTATCCAAAATTTAGAGGGGATGCCAAATTTACTACTTGGATGTACAGGGTGGGATTGAATACGGCCATTACTTTATATAGAAAATCAAAAAAGCGCGTTCAAACCCAAGAAATAGAAGGAGTTCAATATAAACTGAGGGCAAGGGAATATGATGATACTGAAGAGCAACAGTTAAAGTTAATGTATACTGCTGTAAAGCAACTTAATGATATTGAAAAAGCCTTAGTATTTCTCTATTTAGAAGATAAAAATTATAGCGAAATAAGCGAAACCCTAGGAATAACAGAAGTGAATGCCCGAGTTAAAATGAACCGGGTAAAAACCAAGTTGAAAACAATATTAAATCCGTAATATATGGATGAATTAGAATTATTAAAACGAGATTGGCAGAAGAGCGAGCATAGTTATCCTAAGGTATCCCAAGCCGAAATCTACAGGATGCTACACCGACGCTCATCCTCCATTGTAAAATGGATTTTTATAATAAGCATTATTGAAATTGTTTTTTGGTCGCTTATGCCATTTTTGTTCAGGGATTCTGAAACCTTGAAAAAGTTTGAAGAATACCATGCAGAGAATATTATCATCCCCCTTACTGTAATTTCTTATGTAGTACTAGCCTATTTTATTTATAGATTTTTTAAAAATTACAAAAACATTAATGCTACAAGTACTATTAAATCCTTGATGCATTCCATTTTAAGAACAAGACGAACCGTTAAACATTATGTAGTATTTAACTTAGCCTACATGGCTTTAACCATGTTTATTGTACTGGGAATCGAGTTCAATAGAGATGAGAAAATCAAATCGGTTATAGAAGAAGCCGCGGCTAATGGCGAATTATTAAAGTTTTATGCTTCTACAATATTCCTAGTACTTTTATTTGTAGCGCTTTTCGCCGTATTAATATTAATATTCTACTACCTAATTTATGGTATTCTATTAAGGCGACTAAATAAAAACTACAGGGAACTAAAAAGATTAGAAGTTTAATCCTCCGCACTCCAGCGACGCAATTGGTTTAGTTCTTCTTGTGCCTGTAATTCTTCCATAGGTATAACCTTTAGGAATGACGGATGTTGTTCTATTGAATATTCTATTTTTTCTACTATCGAGGCTATCGGTTCATTATCATAATCTATTTCTAATGGCTTTTTTATCTCCATAGTTTGGAGTATATTTTTCTTTTTTATTCGAATACCTTTCTTATCAAAAGATCTTCTGAAACCATCAATTACTATTGGAACCACTATAGGCCGATATTGCTTGATTATATGGGCTGTACCTTTTCTTATTGGCTTAAAGGGTGTTGTTGTACCTTGAGGAAAGGTAATAACCCAACCATCGTCTAAGGCTTTTTTAATGTTCGATATATCGCTCATTTTAACCTGTCGATTTACATCCTTACCAGCGGCTCTCCATGTTCTCTCTATACTTATAGATCCTGCATAGGCCAAAACCTTAGGCAAAAACCCAGATTTCATTGTTTCCTTAGCAGCTACATAGTATACATTCAGTTTTGGTTGCCACAAATAACCCACATTTTTTATAGAATCCACCCTGCCCTTCAAACTAGCATTAAAGACATGGAACATCGCTACCACATCTGCAAAATAAGTTTGGTGATTAGAAATAAATAAAACATTGGTTTCTGGTAAGTCCTTTATAATTTCGGAACCTTCAATTTGCAATTCATTAAAACCCCTAAATCGTCTATGGGTTAGTGCACCCATAATACGGATTAGCCATTTTTTTAGAAACAAAATATGGCCAAAAGGATTTCTTTTAAATAGCCCCATAGTCAGTTTTGAAAAAATAAGAATTACAAATTTAAGAAAATGCCTTACTATTTCACGAGTTTCAGGAGTTCTTTTAGCTCACTTAACATCATGGCAGTGGCTCCCCAAACGATATGTCCCTGAAAATCATAAGCCGGAACTTTAACCTTTCTATCTAAAGAAGTCATCACTAAAGCCTCCAATTGGTTGGCATCATCCAATAATTCGGACAGATTAATTGGCACCATATCTTCCACTTCAGACTCTTGCTTAACAAATAAGGGACAATTGTCTACAATACCCAAAAAAGGAAATACTCTATAGTTTGATGGAGGAATATAAATTTCACTCATAGACCTTACGAGTGATATGCAATTGCGCTGCACTCCGATTTCTTCTTCGGTTTCACGTAAGGCGGCATCCTCTAAGGAATTGTCATCTTTTTCAACCTTTCCACCGGGAAAACCAATTTGGTTAGAATGTATACCTTTATAAGTTTTCCTGAGAATCAGAGCGAGTTTCGAATTACCATATTCATCAGGGAAAATTAAAGCTAATACAGCCGCTAACCTAGCCCGATCAATTTGATTCCTATAACTTTCGATCAGGTCCTTTCTATAAGGAGGTGCCATTTTAAACTGAGCATCCTCCCCTGGGAGTTCTAGATTTTTTAACTTTGGAATCTGTAATTGAAAATCTTTAAAATACATAATGCCTAGCCTTAATCTGTTAACGATTTAAAGGTAAATCGGTAGAAACTAAAGTATGATGTTTAAAAAAATTGGACTATTGTGCCTTTTGGCAATCTTGCTTAATTGTGAAGATAAAAAATCTCAACAAACTAATACAAAAGAAAATAATTCAAAGGTAGATTCCACCTTATCACTTAAAGATTCTATTGATACTAAAACGACCAAGATAAAAGATACCATTCAAAAACCGGAGTATCCCTTCCTAACAGATGAAAATGCCATGGAGTTCTTCCTTCAATACGACAAGGAAAACAAAGAGAATAAAGTTCGGATAACCACTGATTTCGGTGATATAGAAATTGAACTATTTGATGAAACTAAATTTCACAGATCCAATTTTATTTACCTCACCAAAAGACACTATTTTGATGAAACCCAGTTTTATCGTGTTGTAAACAACTTTATCATCCAAGGCGGAAACACCGATGATGCGGAGGTAAAACATAAACGCTCAGAAATTGGCCATTATTTACTGCCAAAAGATACCCGCCATGGATTTAAACATTACAGAGGCGTAGTGTCTATGCCGAGTAGTGAAATAGAGAATCCCCACAAGTTAGCGTCTCCTTATGAGTTCTTTATCGTTCAAAATCCTAATGGAGCTCATCACCTAGATGGAGACTATACCGCTTTTGGAAAGGTTACAAAAGGAATGGATGTGGTTGATGAAATAGCGAAACAAAAAACAGACAGGCGTGAGTGGCCTTTGCATAACATATACATCCGAAAGGCCGAAATTATAGATTGATTCGTTCCTAAATCCCTCTTAAAGCCGTAAATTTGGAGTTAATTTTTTCAACTTATAAATTACCCTAAAAATGTATAATAAATTAATAGCAGTTACTGGCTTAACGGCCATCCTATTGGTAACATCATGCAAGTATGAAACCGAAAATTCTGAAATGAAAGATGAAACCCAATCAACAGAAAATGTTTTGTTAGAGAAATGGACAGGTCCATATAGCGGCGTTCCTGCCTTCGACAAAATGGAAGTGAGCGATGTAAAACCTGCAATGCGAAAGGCAATGGAATTAAGTTTGACGGAAATAGATTCCATAGCCAATAACCCAGAACCACCAAACTTCGAAAATACCATTGAAGCTATGGAGCGTTCAGGCAAAGCGTTAGATCGCGTTTTTGTGTATTATGGTATTTTCAGCAGCAACATGTCGAGCCCTGAGTTTAGGGAAGTTCAAACAGAATTGGCACCGGAGATTTCTGAATATAGTTCAAAAATTTCTCAAAATGAAAAGCTGTTTCAACGTATAAAAACGGTTTACGAAAATGCAAAAACTAATCCTTTAGACCCTGATCAACAACGTGTATTAGAGTTAGTTTATAAGGATTTTGAAATGAATGGAGCGGATTTAGACGCTACCAAGAAAGCTCGATATGCAGAAATTAATAAAGAACTTTCGTCATTGTACACCAAATTTTCAAACAATGTTTTACATGATGAGGAAAATTATGTGACCTTTTTAAATAAAGATCAACTTAGCGGACTACCAGATGATTATATCAAATCGGCCGCACAAATTGCAAAAGACAAAGGTCATGAAGGCGAATATGCTGTAACTAACACCCGTTCATCAATGGATCCCTTTTTAACTTATTCAGATGAACGCGACTTAAGAAAAAAGGTATGGACCAATTATTATGCACGAGGCGACAACGGGGATGACTATGATAATAACGAATTAATTGCGCAAATATTAAAATTGCGTAGAGAACGTGTTCAATTAATGGGTTATGATAATTACGCGGATTGGCGATTACAAGATCGTATGGCAAAAACTCCAGAAAATGCAATGGATCTTATGATGAAAGTTTGGCCAGCTGCAATTGCAAGGGTTGATGAAGAAGTTGCTGATATGCAAGAAATTGCCAAAGAGGAAGGCGCTAACATTACTATAGAACCCTGGGATTATAGATATTATGCAGAAAAGGTTAGAAAGAAAAAGTATGATCTTAATTCTGACGAGGTTAAACAATACTTACAATTAGATAAATTAAGGGATGCCATTTTTTATGTGGCAGACCGATTATTTAATTATCAATTTACCCCTGTTGAAGAAGGGAAAGTACCTGTCTTTCATCCGGATGTAAATGTTTGGGAAGTAACAGATAAAGATAGTGGTGAATTTATCGGGCTTTGGTATTTAGATCCCTTCGCAAGAACTGGAAAACGTTCTGGTGCTTGGGCAACTATGTACAGAAGTCACAACATGTTAGACGGTAAGCAAACTGTCCTTGCTTCCAACAACTCAAATTTTGTAAAAGCAGCTCCTGGGGAACCGGTATTGATTTCCTGGGACGACGCAGAAACTTTTTTCCATGAATTTGGCCACGCTTTGCATTTCTTTTCTTCAAATGTTAAATATCCAACATTGAATAGCGGTGTTCGTGATTACACTGAATTTCAATCGCAACTATTGGAGCGTTGGTTATCTACAGATGAAGTAATAAATCAATTCTTAGTCCATTACCAGACTGGTGAACCAATGCCTAAAGAATTGGTTGAGAAAATCAAAAAGTCTTCAACCTTTAATCAAGGTTTTGCAACCACCGAATATTTGGCTTCAGCCTTAATTGATATGAAGTTGCATTTGGCAGACCCAGATAATATCGATATCGATAAGTTTGAACGTGAAACATTACAGGAATTAAATATGCCTAAAGAATTACCTATGAGGCATAGAACTCCACAATTTGGACATGTTTTTTCAGGAGAAGGATATGCAACAGCGTACTATGGTTATCTTTGGGCAGATGTCTTAACATCTGATGCTGCTGAGGCTTTCCAAGAAGCCAAAGGTGGATTTTATGATTCAGAGGTTGCTAAAAAGCTGGTGGAATATCTATTTGCTCCTCGAAATTCTATGGATCCTGCAGAAGCTTATCGACTATTTAGAGGAAGAGAAGCTGAAATTGATGCATTAATGCGCGACAGAGGTTTTCCAGTTCCTAAGAACTAAAACAATTCTTAATTATAAAAGCCACCATAAATGGTGGCTTTTCTATTAGTTTACAATTCAAATTAGATTATAACAACCTGAATTTCATTATTTTTATATTATAGCGATTTATTGAAGAACAACGAAAGTAACAGCAGTATTAGAAGAACAATTTGAGTTCTCCAAATGGAAATAAATTCTAGAAATCTTTTACTATTTACACCGTTTACAAATACTTAATTTCTGACCTATAACCCTATGCTTAGTAGTTAACCAATGATAAAATTGTCCAAAATCAAAATAAATGATTTACAATTTGATGTTCGTTCAGCAGGAGATCCTGAAAATGAATTGGTTTTTTTTCTTCATGGTTTTCCCGAAACATCTGCAATGTGGACAGAATTAATGAAAAAAATATCAGGACATGGTTTTTATTGTGTAGCTCCGAACCTACGTGGATATAGCAAAGGAGCCTGTCCAAGAGGCAAAAAGAATTACACCATTGACAAATTACAAAAAGACGTTTTCGGTATTTCCGATTTGTTCGGAAACGAAAAATTTCATTTGGTCGCACACGATTGGGGGGCAATTATAGCTTGGCACATGGCATTTGATAGACCTGATCGAATTTTAACTTATACGGCACTTTCCGTTCCCCACCCCACCGCATTTAAAAGAGCATATAAAGAACACGAGGAGCAACGCAAAAAAAGTAGTTATATCAAACTTTTTATGATTCCCTTTTTATCCGAATTTAAATTAAGGAAAAACAACCTAGCACTGCTTAGAAAACTTTGGAAACATACTAATCAAGAAGTTCTTGAAGACTATGTGTCCGTTTTCAGTAATAAAAAATCTCTAACGGCTGCCTTAAATTACTATCGAGCAAATATGGGTGGAAAAAAAGGGAAACCCATTGGAAAAATTAATGTTCCTACGCTATTAATTTGGGGCAATTCAGATTTGGCAGTTTCAAGGTTTGCTGTGGAAAACAACCAAACTTTTATGGGAAGTGACTACAAATTTGTAGAAGTAGAAGGTGGTCATTGGTTAGTACAAACTAATTTTGAAGAGACTTACAAAAATTTAATCTCACACCTATCTAATCCTAACAGTAAATAGCTCGGTCAAAAAATCAACGGTTGCCTTTTAAAAATAATATCACTTACTCCTAAAGCAAAACCTTTATCTTTATTCCAGTTTTAAATTTATCAATCTTCCGATCAGCAAATTTTTAATTAAAAAACCTCCTTATAATGGGAAGCCATTTCCATCATTAAAATGCAATAACCGATTTATCCATGATTGCAACCAAACTATTTAAAGAATTTTTCGAAAGCGAGAAAGCTGGAGGATTAATGTTGATCTTCTGCACTTTAATTTCACTTTTAATAGCAAATTCAACTATAGGAACCTCCTATTTAAATTTTTGGGATATTCAATTTTCAGGTCACAGCATTGTAGAATGGATTAACGATGGTCTTATGGCAATTTTCTTCCTACTCATTGGTCTTGAACTTGAGCGTGAAATTTATAAAGGTGAGCTATCCAATGTTAAGGATGCCTTACTCCCTACCTTTGCAGCAATTGGCGGAATTGCAATTCCGGCGGGAATTTATTTGTTATTCAATTTTGGAACGACAACCCAAAATGGCGCAGGAATTCCAATGGCAACCGACATAGCTTTTGCTTTAGGGGTACTATCCTTATTGGGAAATCGGGTAACTGTATCATTGAAAGTATTTTTAACGGCTTTGGCGGTTATTGATGATTTAGGAGCGATATTAATTATTGCATTCTTCTATACCAAAACACTAATCTGGACTAATCTCCTTATTTCTCTCGGTATTTTTGCTTTGCTTTTAGTCTTTAATCGACTTAAGGTAAGAAACCTAATTCCGTATTTAATTGGCGGTGTCTTAATGTGGTATTTTATGCTAAATTCAGGGGTCCATGCAACCATTACCGGTGTACTCCTTGCCTTTGCGTTACCCTTCGGAAATGGTGATGAAAAATCTACATCTTACATTTTACAACATTTTCTACATATGCCTGTTGCCTTTTTTATATTGCCAATTTTCGCACTTGCCAATACGGCCATCATTTTAAGCGGAAGTGTAGGAGAAATATTTACAGAGCCATATGGTCTTGGCATTGCCCTTGGCCTTATTTTAGGGAAACCTATTGGTGTTTTCCTTTTTGCATTTTTGGCCATAAGCCTGAAACTTTGCAAACTCCCAGAGGATATGAATTGGAAATCCATTATAGGGGTTGGATTTCTTGGCGGTATCGGTTTTACCATGTCAATTTTCATAACCTTATTGGCATTTGAAGATGATGCCCTTATAAACAATACAAAACTTGTAATACTTATTTCTTCCCTATTGGCTGGGTTAATAGGGTTTTTAGTTCTCAAATTGACCTTTAAGAACGGTGAAGTATCAAATTAAATATTTAGATAATTTGTAGGAACATCTAAATCCTTTATTTGTTTCTTGTATTTGGAAGGAAGTATTAGAGATTTGATTATTTTATCAAAAGAGATTGTCCTACTTAATTTATACATTGGTACAATAGGTTTTAATAATGAGTTGGGTTTGAAGTCCAAATACTCCTTTACCCTATCAGGCACCAATAATTTTTGACCTTCAATTAAAATGCTGTACCGAAAATTCCCTAAGTGTTTCTTATACTGTTTAAAAAGATCTAAAGTATAGTCACTATTGGTCAGGTCCTCATCAAGATGTTGTTGACGAGCTATTAACCATTCCTTATAAGTTTTTGGCAATTCTTTTAAAGACATACCAATACCGACCATGTAAAAAACATCATACACCTCTTCTTTCTCTTTATATGAAAGTGGTTTCTCTAATAATTCATAAGATGCTATTGAATAATAAATCAACATAAAAAGAACATCCCTATACGCCCAATCCGGGATGGACGCACCTCTACTTTCCTCAACCGATTCATGAATTTTTCTTAGATTCTGAATGGCCTTAACGGCCTCCTCTTTGGGCGCAAATACAATATGCTTAGCATAAGTAACTGTTGAAAATAATCTACCCAAAGGATCTGAAGGTAATCTTCCTGTAAAATAAAGCCAATCCACTGCTTTATTCAATGCAAATTCCGCAGCGGCCCCAGCAAATACAAACAATACAGTATCGCCTTTCCCCCAGATTTTCCTAACTATTGAATCATATTCTACAAATGGTTGCATAATTGTTAATAGCCTTTATCGAATGTTATGCCTAGTTGGGTGCTGTTTAACAGAAAAGATTATCTTTATTGAGCCTCCCCACTGACAATAAATTTTATAATCGCTTCCTTCAAAATTACAGCAATTGAAAATGTTTTGGAGCTATTTGAGATCGATTTACTCAATATGAACTTTTTTAAGGAACTACAACGAAGAAACGTAATTAAAGCAGGTCTAGCCTACTTAGTTACTTCTTGGATTATTCTCCAAATTGCCTCTTTATTATTCCCCATTTTACAAATCGATATAAAATTTCAGAAGTGGCTGTTGATTGCTCTACTAATTGGTTTCCCACTTTGGATTATTTTTGCATACATCTATGATTGGACCCCTGAGGGCTTTAAAAAAACTGCTGATGAAGATGAAGCAATCACCACAGGTCTTCCCTCAAAAAACATATCAACACGTTATATTATTCTAGGACTTTCAATTGCCTTGGTACTGTTAATAGCCGATAAAGTTTTCAACATAGCATTAGGCGAAGACATAAAATCCAGCGAGATTAAAACCATCGCCGTCCTACCTTTTCAACATGATAGTGAAACAAATGAGGATGAGTTCTTTACCAGAGGAGTACATGAAGATATAATGACAAAACTAGCCGGGGTTAAAGATTTTAGAATTATAGCCAAATCTACCATAATGCCTTTAAAGGATTTCGAGGGAGATTTAAAAAAACTAGGAGAAGAACTTAAGGCGCAATATTTCTTAGAAGGAACCGTAAGAAAATGGAAAGACGACATACGTATGACTGTTCAGCTGATTGAGTCCTCTACAAACCAGGCTATTTGGTCTCATGAGTATAGTGGAAAATTAACAAATGTCTTGGAGTTACAGGCCACAATTGCAAACGTCATAACCCAAAAACTAAAGGCTAACCTCAGTAAGAAAGAGAAAAAAGACATTGGAGAATTTCCAACTTCAATAGTTTCAGCATATGAAGATTTTTTAAAAGCTAGGGATATTCTGAACAATCCAAGAAAAACAAATCAAGAAATAAATCAGGCAGTTTTATTATTAAAAAAATCTGTTGAAGCTGACCCTAATTTCACCAATGCATGGTCCCTTTTAGTGGAAGCTTACAGTGAAGAATATAGAAATTTATCCCGTTTGGATGGTAATGAGGAAGAAATGGCTAAAGCAAAAGAAAATGCCCAATTAGCGCTTAATACTGCTAAACAACTAGCCCCCAATCAATGGGAAGTCCTTGCTGAAGAAGGCTTTTATCTTCTAAACATAGAAAAAGATAAAATCGCTGCATTGAAAGCTTTTGAAAAAGCCGTTGAACAAAATCCTAGTGATTTAGCATCAATGAGAGAATTGGCTTTCATTTACCTCACCCTAGCAGATTTAGAAAAAGGAACCTCCATTTTAGAAAACGCTTTTACAGTTGCTCCGAATAATGGACTTATTAGCTACGGCTTAACTTTTATGTACGAATTTCAAGGAGCATACGATAAAATGGTTCCCTTAATGGAGCGGCTCTTTGAAATTTTTCCAGAGGAGAAACATTATTTGGTAGAAGCTAAATATTATAAATTTTTAAAAGATGGTTCTCTTTCATCTTATAAAGAATTTGAAAATATTGTCAAGGAAACCAATGCTGAAAACCCTTGGGATGAACGTGCCTTAAAAAACATGGACATGATTGTAGCTATGTTTAACAATGAGTTTGAACAATACCACGAGGATTGGAAAGGAAAAAATAATAACCACATAAAAGATCATGGCGATTGGATGTGTCCTTTAGTTGCTAATGATTATATCAACCAAGCTAGAGTTTTAATTACTCATGATGAAAATGAAGATGCCAATGAAATTATGGAAGAAGTTTCTGAAATTGTGCTGAGACCCGTCAATCCCAATTCAATTTGTGTTTTCAATCCTGATGTCTATCTTCCTAAATTAGATTTTCTCAGGGGAGAAAAAAGTGTTGCCAAAGAGAAAATTGAAGCCTTAGTTTTACCTACACTACAAAATAAAAATTTTCCAACAGGTGCGGTCGAGCGTTCTGTGTTGCTTCAAGCCATGGATTTGATTGAGCCAGAACGCGTTTATTATTTTTACGAACAAATCGTAAAAAACACTCTTTCAATGACCAGTTTTGAATCGATTTGTGCCGATCCTTGGACATATCCAAATCTTTTGAAAGATCCTCGATTTATTAGTGAGGTCAAAGCGGATGGGCGCTTTGTTGATTTTTTGAAGACTTACAATTTTTTATAATTAACACTGGTGGTTTCGGCATAAATTTTCTTTGATATAAATTACATAAACCCCTATTTTTAACATCTACTGTCTAACTTTTTGTTTGCGATATGAAAATGAAAAGCGAAACACAAAGAGTTAGTTATAATTAATATAAATACCCTAGAAAATCTTTATCATGGAACAACCATCGAAGCCTGAAAAAATTACTATTTCAGCATTTATTAAGGCTGAAAAAAATAAAGTATGGGATTATTACACAAAACCCGAACATATTATCAATTGGAATTTCGCTAGTGATGACTGGTATTGTCCTACAGCAGAAAACGACTTAAAGCAGGGAGGTAAATATAAAGCTCGGATGGAGGCTAAAGATGGGAGTTTCGGTTTTGATTATGAAGCTACTTATGACCAAGTAATTATAGAGAATAAACTAATTTCAAAAATGCCAGATGGTCGTGAAGTCATTAACACTTTTGAAAAACACGATGACGGCACATTAGTTACAACCGTTTTTGATGCTGAATTCAAAAACCCTATTGAAATGCAAAGGAATGGTTGGCAGGCAATTTTAAACAGTTTTAAAACCTACACTGAAACACATTGATTCATTTAACAAACGATTATTTAGTGTTCCGAATTCATAATCAATGTTAATAGCTAAACAAAGATCTTTCGACAGGAATTATAGGATCCTTAGATTTCTAATGCTGCTTTTAGCATTTCTAGCTTTTTCCTCATGTAGTCAAAAATTAAGGCCTACAATCACTAAGGCTCCTACAGAAAATTCAAAAACAGCACTAAATCAACCTTATGTATTATTAATTTCTTGTGATGGTTTTCGATGGGATTATGTAGATCGTTTTCACCCCCCAAATCTTTCAAAATTTATCAAAGATGGTGTCCATGCGGAATCACTCATCCCATCCTTTCCCACAAAAACTTTCCCCAATCACTATACAATAGCTACTGGCATGTACCCAGACAAGCATGGCATAGTAAATAATCATTTCTATAGCTATGATCATGGAAGAGATTATAAGGTTGGGGATAATGACGTTGTACCCGACGGAAAATTTTACAAAGGAACCCCAATTTGGGTGCAAGCGGCAAAACATGGTATGGTCACGGCCAGTTATTTTTTTGTAGGAACTGAAGCGGACATACAAGGTATATACCCTACTTATTATAAACCTTATAATGGCCGAATAAAAAATGAGGCAAGGGTAAATCAGGTTATTGATTGGCTAAACCTTCCTGAGAAAATAAGACCACATTTTATATCGCTTTACTTTTCGGACTTAGATGGTACGGGTCACCGTTATGGCCCTAATAATGATGAAAAAATAAAGGAAACTCTTTTTCGATTAGATACAGTTCTGGGTCAACTGTTTATAGGAATTGAAAAAACAAATTTGCCAGTTAATACAATCATTGTTTCAGACCATGGCATGATAGAGGTGCCATATAATCATATGATTCCCATTACAAAAATTGAAGATGAATCTAAATACAAAACTTACAATGTCGGCACGATGGCTAGTCTTCACCTTAAGGATTTATCTCAAAAACAATCCATTTATAATGACCTTAAAAGTCTTGAAGACCACTTCAAAGTTTATTTTACTGTAGACACACCAGGTTTTGAATATTCACCAAAAAACAAAAATTTCGGTGATATACAATTAGTTACAGATACTGGTTATATTTTCGCTTCAAAAGATTTAATTGATAGAGCAAAAGCAGTTAAGGCATTTACAGGACAACATGGCTATGACCCGAGTTTAAAAGAAATGCATGGTATATTTTATGGCAATGGACCTGCTTTTAAGCAAGATTTCAAAATAAACTCAATTAAAAATATTCATATCTATCCGCTTTTGTGCCGCATTTTAGATTTGCCAATCCCAAAAAATATAGATGGTAAATTTCGCAACATTAAGACAGTACTAAAGTAGGATTAGTTATTCCTGTAAATATTCGGCAAACTAATTTTGAATTTTACCGCTAACAATCTTATCGTTATTACAATAGACCCGGCCATTATAAATACCCAATTACCATCAATCGGCAATTGTTTTAAGATAAAGTAGGAAGCACCTCCTAAAATACATGCAGTTGCATAAATTTCCTTTCTAAAAATAACAGGAATTTCATTACACAATATATCACGAATAACGCCGCCGAAGGAAGCTGTCATTGTACCTAAGAAAATACAAATAATGGGATGCAAACCAGCGCTAAGTCCTTTTTCAAGACCAACCAAGGTATAAAGTCCAATACCTATGGTATCAAATAAAAACAAAGATGTTCTTAGATAATTTAGTTTATTCTGAAACACAATAGCAAAAACTGCAGCGGCTAAAATCACATAAGTGTAAGTAATGTCCGTCATCCATGCAACGGGGGTCTGGCCTATAAGTAAATCTCTTAAAGTACCACCCCCAACTGCTGTAACAAAGGCTATAATTACAACACCAAACAGGTCCATTCGTTTATTCATGGCCACCAACACACCAGAAATTGCAAAAGCAATAGTTCCTAAAATATCAATGACATTGAAAAACATTACATCCGTTGTGTATAGTAGTTATAATCTTTTAAAATCGTATCGAGGAACTCCTTATCGTACATGGGTGTATCAATATTTAAAACCTCAGTAACCTTTTGGCGAAGAAGTGTCAGGGTTTTATAATCATTTGTTTTCGTGGCAATGTTGAAGGTTTCTTTAATAATTCTAACATCTTGGTCATTCAGTTCAGTTACATTGCTAAATACAGGGCTGTAATCCTCAGATATTTCTTCTAAAATTGTACTACTTATCTTATGTTTCTTCTTAGTACTTACCACAACTGTTCCTGCCGCATAATCACCAACCCTTTGCTTCTTTTCAGAAAGGAGAATGGTGACTACGCCAATAGAAGAGAAAAACATCCAAATATCAATGATCCTTAACATCCATCGTACCAAGAAATTATACCATTGGGTTGGCGCTCCATCAAGTCGCACAACTTTAATATTCAAAATCATTTTGCCCACCGTACGTCCACCAAAAATGAGATTACATAAAAAGGAATAAAAAAATGCCGGCAATAAAAACAAGCCTAAAAACCCTCGTTTGGTCCAATCGTCAGCATCGAAAATCTCGGAGACATGTACGGCTTTCTCAACGATTGACATATAGGTTAAGAGAATAAGGCCATCAATAAGAAAAGCTACAACACGCTCGCCCAATCCTATGAGCCTATAATCTAAGTTAACATTTTGGGCAGTGTTAATTGCTAAAGTCCCCATACCAATGTATATTCGTTTTTCAATAAAAAAAGACCATGCGGGAGGCCTCATTTGTGAAGCAAAATAAAGAAAAATGGATTGTTTTTGAAAAGGCGCTTCATAATAATCTTAAGATAAACCCAGATGACCTAGCTTCTTATTACATTCAACTCACCAATGACCTCTCATATGCACAGACCTATTATCCTGGCAGTAAAACTTTGTTATACCTCAATTCATTAGCAACTGAAGCCCACCAAAAAATATATATCACCAAAAGAGAGAGTAAAAACAAAATAATTTCCTTTTGGAAGTACGAATTTCCCCTCTTTTTTCAAAAATACCATAGAACGCTGCTCTTCACCTTTTTGTTTTTTATGGCAGCAGTAATAATTGGCACCGTTTCGACTTTAAACGACGACTCATTTGTGCGGCTAATTTTGGGTGATGCCTATGTAAACATGACCTTAGAAAATATAGAAAAGGGTGAGCCTATGGCTGTTTATAAAAGTGGAAGCAATATTGGTTCTTTCCTTGGGATAACCATTAATAACATTCGTGTGGCGATGATTGCCTTTGCCTTTGGAGCATTATTAAGTGTTGGAACAATATTCATTTTATTTAATAATGGAATTATGCTTGGGGCATTTATTTCATTCTTTTATAAATATGGATTGTTGGATTCAACTTCTACCATTTGGCTACATGGAACGATAGAAATTTCAGTTATAGTAATAGCAGGTTGCGCGGGTTTGGTTATGGGGAACAGTTTTTTATTTCCTAAAACCTATTCTAGGCGAATTTCCTTTATGCGGGGCGCAAAAGACGGTCTAAAAATTGTTGTTAGTACCATTCCGTTTTTTATAATAGCCGGTTTTATTGAAGGGTTTATAACACGATATGGTGATGGAATGCCAAAAATTTTGGCATTTTCGATTATTGCCGCTTCTTTATTTTTGATTGTTTATTACTATATTATTTACCCTATTCAACTGAATATAAAGTTACCCAACAACTTAACCTAACAAATTAAATGGCAGACACCTATATAGAGCTAAGACGAAGAAATTCCTTCGGTGATATAATTAACCTTTACTTTCAATTTTTAAAATCCCAATTTAAAACATTTGTAAACCTTTACCTGAAATACAATGCCATTAGCATGGTAATTACACTAATAGCTGCATATCTATTAGTTACGGGTTTTATGGGAATGGCTAGCAGGGATTTCAGATTTGGTATGGGAGGACCAATCAATAATGAAGTTTATTTATATAGTGGCGCAGCCATTTTAATCCTCGTAATAATGGTAACCTATTTTCTCAATTTTAGCTTTGCCAGCTCCTATTTGGTTACTTATGTTGAAAATAATGGTGAGGTGAATGGGCCTAAAGTATGGGAGAAGATTAAAGCCAACTTTTTATCATTGATCACTTTTATTTTGTTAGGCTTCTTGATGTACGTTGGATTTTTAATTGCATCGGTGATAGTTTCATTAATACCTTTTATTGGTATATTTCTGCAATATGGATTGAGTTTCACTCTTTCCGCTTTTTTCGGATTGTCGTTTATTTCAATTTTTATAGGCAATAAAGCAGTTAGTGATGCATTTTCTGAGGGTTGGAATTTCACTTTCGAAAATTTTTGGAAAGTAGTATTATTTGGGTTAATCATTGGCATTTTAAATTTAATGATCGTTACCCTAATTTTATCGGTACCTGGTTTTATTATTTCTATATACATTTATTTTTCAATAGATAGCAATGTAGAAATCCTAACTAGCGTATTTGCAAATGTTTTATTCACCTTAGGGTTTGCTATATTCATATTAGCTTTTATTTTTTCACAAGCGCTAAGCCAAATAGCTTATGGAATACTTTATTATAATTTATTTGAAGAAAAATACAATAGCTTTCTAAGGGAACAAATTGAAAAGATCGGTGCGCATTAAATCACTTCATTTTATTTTACTAACCGTAATATTTTTCTTGGTAAATAGCTCATTTGGCATGGTGCAAGGCCGCGATCGGGATAGTATTATGAGGGACTCCTCAAGTATCAAAATTTCAGATTTTAAGGAAGGAATTGCTAACCGCTACCAAGGAGATGATTTCAATTATAACATAAACGACACAGGTGGCATTAATTTATTGCAGAGGGTTTTAAGAAGCTTTTTTGAATTCATTGCCGATTTATTTGGTTTCGATATTGGTTTTCTAGACTACCAAACCCTAGAATATATCATATATGCATTAATGGGACTAGGTATGATTTATTTACTGATTAAAATGCTATTAAAGGTTCCGGCATCACAAGTCTTTAGAAATGAAGATGCACCCCTGGAAGGGTTCAATTTAATGGAAGAATCGATTGAAGAAATTAATTTCGAACAATTAATAAATGAGGCATTAAAAGATAATAATCATCGGTTAGCCACCCGATATCTTTATTTAAAGTCACTTAAAACATTAGCCAACAAGGGAATTATAAAGTGGGATTATGACAAAACCAATAGTGACTATCTTAAGGAAATAACGAAAGAGGATACCAAATCCCTCTTTGAAATTGTTTCCAAAATTTACGAGTATGTATGGTATGGAGAATTTCCTTTAGACAAGGATACGTTTGATCGTAACCAAATACACTTTAATAAGCTAAATAAGGTTTCAGTCAATGGATAGAAGATCGAAAATATGGCTCTATCTTATAGTATTCATCATTCTTTTGATGATGGTGGCAGAAATAACAAAGCCAAAAGCTATAAATTGGCGCGATTCTTATTCGGCTTCAGACAAAATACCACTTGGTTGTTACATTATTCACAATGAATTGAATTCTTTTTACAATAAGGAACTTATAACAACAAATCAAGCCTTATATGATTTCATTAAAGAGTACAAAAGTGATAATAAAACCACTCTTTTAATGATTAATAATGAATTCCATTTTGATAAGGAGGAATCAAAGATTTTGGAAGAATTTGTATCAGAAGGTAATTCTGTTTTTATAAGTGGGCTTTATTTATATGGGGCATTGGCCGACACTTTGAATTTGTCGACTATGTGGAGTTATAATACCCTTTTTAAAAAGCAATCCCATAGCCTATTTAACAGCCCAAGTTTGAAAGATCGTTCTGCCTATTTTGAGGACGTAATTGAAAATTCTTATTTGAACAAGATTGACACTACCAATACTTTAGTCCTTGGTAATATGCGTCCTAAAGATTCAACAAAGACTTATGTGAACTACGTGAAAATACCATTTGGAAATGAAAATGGTGCATTTTATGTACATACTAATCCATTTGCCTTTACAAATTACCATATGCTAAGGGACAAAACCGAATATGCGGCAGCGGTGCTCTCATTTTTGCCAAACGACATTTTAATTTGGGATAATTACCATAAAACTGGCCGCAAGGTTATCACCAGTCCTTTGCGTTTTATTTTAACTAATTCAGCATTGCGGTGGGGTTTTTACGTAAGTTTAATTGGGTTAATTTTATATGTGTTATTTCAAGGAAAGCGAACCCAAAGAATTATCCCAATTGTAAGTCCACCAAGAAACGCCTCGGTAGAATTTACTAAAACCATTGGCGATTTATATTTTCAACATGGAGATTACAGCAATATTATTGGCAAAAAAATAACCTACTTTTTAGAATATGTTAGGTCTACCTATTATCTGAATACCGACCAATTTAATGAAAGGTTTATTCGCAATTTATCTCAAAAGTCTGGTAATACTATCGAACAAACCAAACAATTGGTTGATTATATAATTTATTTAAAAAACAAAAATCAACATAATCAGAAAGAATTAATTGAATTGAATAAGTTGATTGAACAATTTAAAACAGCAACAACATAATGGAACAACCTATAGAGTCAAATCCAGAGAACAAACTCAATACTGAAATTTCCAACCCATCCATCACCCATGATGAGCAACCAGAATTTCAATCGCGAATAGAATTGGAACCTTTACAAAAAGCGGTGAATGAAATAAAGAAAGAGATTTCAAAAATAATTGTTGGACAAGAAGACCTAATAGAATTATTGATAATCTCCATCTTAACCAATGGGCATAGTTTAATTGAAGGGGTTCCAGGTGTTGCCAAAACAATCACAGCCAAACTTTTGGCAAAAACATTGGATATAGATTTTAGTCGAATTCAATTTACTCCAGATTTAATGCCAAGCGATATCCTTGGTACTTCAGTTTTTAATGTAAAAACCAACGAATTCGAATTTAAAAAGGGGCCCATTTTTTCCAATTTGGTATTAATTGATGAAATCAACAGAGCACCAGCAAAAACACAAGCTGCACTTTTTGAGGTAATGGCTGAAAGACAAATAACGATGGATGGCATTTGCTATGAAATGGAACAACCATTTTTGGTTTTCGCTACCCAAAACCCTATTGAACAAGAAGGCACTTACAGACTTCCAGAGGCACAATTAGATCGTTTTTTGTTCAAAATTAGTGTTCACTATCCATCACTTGAAAATGAGGTGCAGATTCTAAAAGAAAATCATAAAAGACGTGATATAATCAACTTTGATTCAATAAAACCTGTTCTTAAGGCAGCAGAAATAGCCCACTTTCAACAATTGATAAAACAGGTGGTGGTTGAGGACCATTTATTAGAATACATAGCCGCCATTATTAATAATACAAGGACGAATGCCAATTTATTTTTGGGAGCCTCACCACGTGCATCCATTGCAATACTTAATGCCGCCAAAGCTAATGCCGCCATACAAGGAAGAGATTTTGTAACTCCAGATGACATTAAACGGTGCACATTTGCAGTGTTGCAGCATCGCTTAGTGTTAACCCCTGAACGAGAAATGGAGGCTTTTACAGTAGATAAGGTCGTAAATCAGATTTTAGAAACATTGGAAATACCCCGTTAGTGAAAAACTTCCTTAAACAGCTCTATTTTAAATCTCGATTTTTTTTCGGTTTAGTGTTACTTGCCTTCTTATTTATTTTGGCATACCTATACCCTAGCCTTTTTGGGATAATAAAAATGCTGTTTTTTGTATTCCTTGGATTAGTTCTTCTAGATATCCTACTTTTATTTAGGACTAAGTTCGGTATCGTTGCCAAAAGAAATTTACCTGAAAAATTTAGTAATGGAGATGATAACCCTGTTGAAGTAACCGTTAAAAGCAATTATAATTTTGATGTTGATTTAGAAATAATTGACGAGCTTCCTGTACAATTTCAAGAACGCAACTTTAGCATTCAAACAGGACTTCAAAAGCATAAAAAGAAAAAACTGACCTACCAAATTAGACCACTTGAACGGGGAGAATTTCATTATGGGAAATTGAATATATATACCACTACCCCAATAGGTATTGTATCAAGACGGTTTGAGTTTGGCACCAATTTTATGGTCCCTAATTACCCATCCTTTCTGCAACTTCGTAAATACATGTTGTTGGCATTTTCAAATAAAATATTTGATAATGGTCTCAAAAAAATCAGGAGAATTGGGCATACTATGGAGTTTGAACAAATTAAAGATTATGTGCAGGGAGATGACATTAGGAATATAAATTGGAAAGCAACGGCCAAAAGCAATAGGTTAATGGTTAACCAATATCAGGACGAACGATCACAGCCAATTTATAGCGTCATCGATAAGGGCAGAATCATGAAAATGCCTTTCAATGGCCTTAGTTTACTCGATTATGCGATTAATGCCACTTTAGTTATAAGTAATGTGGCGCTAAAAAAACAAGACAAGGCGGGTATGTTTTCCTTTTCAAAACAAGTAGAAAATAAAGTTATAGCAGAAAGGAGACCTTCTCAAATGAACTTGATTCTTGAGACCTTATATAATCTTAACACAGATTTTTCTGAATCTGATTTTGCACGCCTTTATATAGATGTAAAACGTAACCTTAATCAGCGTAGCCTCCTTTTGCTTTATACCAATTTTGAAACTATGGATGGGTTGCACAGGCAATTACCATATCTGCAAATGATTGCGAAATACCATTTATTGGTAGTTATCTTTTTTGAGAATACCGAGTTAAATGGTTTAGCAGAAAAATCATCTAATAATACGTATGAAATTTTTGAGAAGGTAATTGCGGAGAAGTTCATTTTTGAAAAGAAGATGATTGTTAAAGAACTTCAGAAACATGGTATCCAGTGTCTTTTAACGGCTCCAGAAAATCTCACCATCAACACCATTAATAAATACCTCGAGATTAAAGCCAGAGGCTTAATATAAAAAAAAGACACCCTGTGGGCAGCCTTTTCAATATTTGAACTATATCTTATTAGACAGTTTCTCCTAACCAAGCTTTCATCATCCAAACAGTCTTTTCTTGTTCTGTTATAAAATCACTCATCATAGAATTAGTCCCTTCGTCATTGGCCTCATCTGAAGCATCAAGGATTGTACGTTCAATTTTCAGTAATACGGTAAGGGAATCAACGATTAAACGCACAGCTTTTTCATCTTGGGAAATATTTTTACCAACTGGTACTTTTGCGGCAATTATATAATCATCAAAGGTGTGCAATGGGGTTCCTCCTAAAGTCAATACCCGTTCAGCAATCATATCAACTTTCACGTTAGCATCTGTATACAATTCTTCAAATTTCACATGTAGATCAAAAAATCGCTTACCCTTAATATTCCAATGTATACCTCTTAAATTTTGGTAATATACCTGAAAGTTGGCTAAAAGCGTATTTAAATCCTTTTCAATGGCAGCGGTCTTAGATTTTTCTAAGCCAATTGTATTTAGTGTCATAACTATTAAATTTTGTACTACAAATTTAATCTATAATAAACAGCTATTACCATAGATTTTATTGATAGTTTATATATTTTTATAGTCTGAATAAATGGCATATGACAATCACTCAACTTCAATATGTATTAGCAATAGCCGAATACAAGAATTTTACTAAGGCAGCAGAGAAATGCTTTGTTACTCAACCAACATTAAGCACACAAATCCAGAAGCTGGAGGACGAATTAGACGTCTTAATTTTTGATAGGAGTAAGAAGCCGATAGAACTTACTGAGGTTGGTAAAAAGATTGTCTACCAAGCGAGAAATATTGTAAACGAATCAGATCGTATCCAAGATATTGTTGATCAACAAAAGGGTTTCATAGGAGGAGAATTTAAGTTGGGTATAATACCTACTGTAATGCCTACTTTATTACCTATGTTCCTTCAAAACTTTATAAAAAAATATCCTAAAGTTCACCTTCATATTCAAGAGTTTAATACGGATGAGTTAATCTCCCAAATTGAAGATGGACACTTAGATGCTGGGATAGCAGCCACTCCATTAGAAAATGATCTCATTAAGGAACGAGTTTTATATTATGAACCCTTTGTAGCTTATGTTCCCTTAAACCATCCATTCCATAAAATTGATCATTTAGAGCCCGAAAATTTGGAATCTGAGTCTATATTATTACTTGAAGATGGGCACTGTTTCAGGGATGGAGTTCTTAATATTTGTAGAAGTCTAAAGGATAGTAATACGGAAAAATTTCAATTACAAAGTGGCAGTATGGAGACCTTAATAAAATTGGCAGATGAGGGCTTAGGAATGACCTTGATACCTTACCTGCACACAATGGATCTCCCAGAGAAATCACAATTGAAATTACGCTATTTTAAAGATCCGTCACCAGCCCGTGAGGTAAGCTTAATCTTCCACAAAAGCGAACTGAAAATGCAAATAATTGAAGCTCTCCATTCGATAATATCTGGGGTGATAAGAGGAGCAATTGCTTTTCAAAATGTAAAAATAGTTAGCCCACTTTCAAAAAATTAAAAAAGCGACCAATTGGTCGCTTTTTTTATGATTTAAGATAGATTAAACATTGATTTAAGTCGGGGTTCTGTAGTACAAGAGATTTAATATAAATCTTTAACTCTTCAATTTCGTACGGAAGTAGCCTTTGAAAAGCCTTTTGCACTTCTTTACAGAACAACGCCACATCAAAACTTACCTTTTTAAGTACTGTTTTGGTGTACTCAAACATTGCTCTTGCCATTATTTAAAGTAGTTTTAGTTAGATTAAGTAAACTTGTTTTATAGGCGAAAACGATTTAGTTACATAGATAAAAGTAACAAAATAATCGATATATTACATAAATGATCTAAAATTTAACACAGCTGTAATCGCTTCTGCCAAAGTATCAATTAATTAAAACCGATTATCTCCATCTAAAATATTACCTAATCCTCCTAAAATGCTTCCTTCGCCTTTATCCTTACCACCGCCTCTTGGAGCTGAAGCTAATACCCTTGCTGATAATCTACTAAATGGTAATGATTGTATAAAAACAGTTCCTGGCCCTTGCAATTTTGCAAAAAATAGACCCTCCCCGCCAAAAATTGAATTTCTTAAACCACCAACAAATTCAATATCGTAATCAATATCTTGTGTGAATCCAATAATACAACCCGTATCTACACGCAATGTTTCACCAGCTTGCAAAACTTTCTTCGCCATAGTTCCTCCTGCATGTACAAATGCCATTCCATCACCTTCTAACTTTTGCATAATAAACCCTTCCCCACCAAATAATCCTCGACCCAATCGTTTGCTAAATTCAATTCCGATACTCACTCCTTTGGCAGCACAAAGAAACGCATCCTTTTGACAGATAAATTTTCCTCTGAATTCGGTTAAATCTATTGGTATGATCTTACCTGGATAAGGGGAAGCAAACGACACATTTCTCTTACCTATTCCAATATTATAGAAAGCAATCATAAAAAGACTTTCCCCTGTTAGTATTCGTTTTCCAGCACCTAAGATAGTATCAAGAAAACCCTTGTTTTTTTGGGATCCATCTCCAAAGATTGTTTCCATTTTGATACCATCGTCCATCATCATAAAACTTCCAGATTCTGCAACGACTCCTTCTTGTGGATCTAATTCTATTTCCACGAATTGCATTTCCTCACCATATATTCTATAGTCTATTTCGTGTGCTAACATGTTGATAAAATTTAATGTTTACGGTTATAGGTTGTGATTTTGAGTGAAATGTTACAATTAGGGTTTTGGTTTTATGCTCCAACTAAAATTAAAAGAACTTACCTCTACACCTTCCTCATTAATACCATTTACATTTACATCTACTATAACAGGTGCAGTCGTGAGAATTGCTTGGTCGATAGCGGATTCTATTTTAGAATATTCATTACAATTAAAAACAATTTTACCTCTTGCTTTTTTGTAATATTCGGCAGAATTACTCACAACCAAGGTAGACATCTTAACATCCCTTATTGCAATAAGATGTAATAGAAGTGAACCTATTGACAGTTCAGCCGCCATACCTTGTACTGCCCAATACATCGATTTAAATGGGTTCTGATTGATCCATTTGTGCCTAACGGAAACCAAACAATGTTTTGAATCCAATTCTTTCACTCTCAGCCCGGCTACAAATGCTAAAGGCAATTTAATCAATATGTAACTATTTAATTTACTGGCTGTTAAATGCATTTGCTATAGAATCATTTGAATATAAATTTACGTTTTAATTATTAGTTTTAAATGTTAATATTATGTTAATTTAAGGTACTTTGTATTGCATAATACCTTCTTTTAGATATATATTTGCATAAGAAACTATTATATGTTTTAAAAAATGATCGACAACCACCAAAAAAATATCGCAACTTTTATTCATTTGTCAACCTTTTCCAGATTCTTCATACCACTTGGAAATTTTATAGGTCCATTGGTACTTTGGATAGCGAATAAGGAGAAATCTGAATTTATAGATACCCATGGCAAGCAGGCGTTAAATTTTCAAATTAGCATATTGCTTTATGCCATAATTCTTGGAACCATAACTATTCCATTATTCATATTTAAATTATTTGGGGGAATCGATTTTATAGATTTCCACGGATTCAATGACTTTCACTTAAACATAGGCAAGCCATCTCCCCTATTATATATTGGCGGCGGCTTGGGGGTAATTGCAGTTATTGGTTTTATCTTGGAACTTGTCTTTATTATAAAGGCTAGTTTCAAAGCGAGAGAAGGAGAAGTTTACCACTATCCTCTAACAATCAATTTTATAAAGTAATGGAACTAATCAATCCCATAGCGCTTATCAATCAAGCCAAAAAAATTACTTACCCAAGTTGGAGAAAAATAGTGTATGGCTATTCAAAGGTTTACTCAATTTACAGGGGAATTAATTTAAGAATTGCCATAAGAACCGAAACTAATCAATTCGGTAATAATATTTCATTTTATAACCAGCTTTTGGATATGGGCTATGGTAACTAGAAGTTAACTCGGGCATTAAGTTTATGCTCACTGAATCATCAATCAACTAATAATTAATCAATCGAAAAATGAACAGTTTTCACAATTAATCTATTTAACACATGAAAATAGAAAACACAAAAGCACAAATGCGCAAAGGGGTTCTAGAATACTGCATCCTCTCGGTTCTGAAGGATGAAGATGCCTATGTAGCGGAAATTCTAGATACTCTGAAAGACGCAAAATTGCTAGTAGTGGAAGGAACAATTTATCCTCTGCTAACAAGACTAAAGAATGCGGGGCTCTTAAACTACCGATGGGAAGAATCGACCTCGGGACCACCTCGAAAATATTATGGTTTAACCGAAACAGGCAAATTGTTCTTAAATGAATTGAACACAACCTGGAGCGAATTACAAAATGCAGTCAACATAGTAACACGATCAAAAGCAAAACGAAATGAATAAAACAGTCAATATAAATTTAGCCGGTATATTTTTCCATATCGATGAAGACGCGTACTTGAAGTTACAGCGTTACTTAGAGGCTATCAAACGTTCATTTACCGACTCTCAGGGCAGATCTGAAATAATCTCGGACATTGAAGCCCGTATTGCAGAATTGTTTACTGAACGTGTACAGTTCGACAAACAAGTTATTGGTGTTAAGCTCGTGGATGAGGTAATTGCCATCATGGGACAACCAGAAGATTACTTGGTAGATGATGAAATTTTCGAGGATGGACCAACTGCTTCACATACTTATAAAAGCCAGCCTTCCAAAAAGTTATATAGAGACACCGATAACTCTTATATAGCTGGTGTTTCATCTGGTTTAGGACATTATTTAGGAATAGATGCTGTTTGGGTAAGATTACTGTGGATTCTATTAACTTTAGGATCTGGAGGAACATTCATACTAGTGTACATCTTATTTTGGGTGTTAGTTCCTGAGGCAACGACAACTTCTGAAAAGCTGATCATGACGGGCGAACCCGTTAATATCAGCAACATTGAAAAAAAAATTAAAGACGGGTTTGATAATGTCTCACAGACAGTATCTGACACAGTAAAAAATGTAGATTTTCAGAAGCACGGTAATAAGATAAAATCGAGCACTAAAACGTTCTTTGACACTTTGGGGGATGTCGTTATGTTTTTTCTCAAAGTATTTGCAAAATTCATCGGGGTAATTTTACTACTGACTGGAGCTGTAGCAATATTTGCACTATTTATAAGTTTAATTTCAATCGGTAGCATTTCTAACGTCCACCCCATGTGGATGGATTATGTAAATGCCGTTAATACGGTTGGACTGCCAATTTGGCTAGGATCTTTGATGATTTTTCTACTCATTGGAATCCCCCTATTTTTCCTTTTATATTTAGGTTTAAAAATTCTGATTACTAACCTAAAGTCAATGGGAAGAATTGCCAAATTCAGTCTTCTTGGTGTATGGATTTTGGCCCTAATCGGGGTGTTATATATTGGACTAACGCAGGCTTCCTACTATTCTTTGGAAAATTCCTCAAAAAGTTCAGAGGAGCTTTACATAAGTTCTAATGATACCATTTCAGTTAAAATGAATGCTAGTGATTTGGACTATATCAATAAGAGCATGTACAGAAATAATGGTTTCGATATAGCTTATGATGATGAAGGCCATAAAATGATTTATTCCAAAAACATAAGGATTGCATTTAAATCAACAAGCGATAGTATAGGAAGAATTGATGTTATAAAAGAAGCCAAGGGTAGGAATTTCGCTGAGGCCAAGAAAACGGCCGACCAAATAAATTATAACTACAATCTAAAAGGTGACGAATTATTATTAGACAATTTTTTGGTTACGGATCATGAAAATAAATTTATGGATCAAAATGTCCGAATAGTGATTCATGTACCAGAGGGGAAAATCCTGAAAATAAGCGATAATATCGGTTCATTCTTAAACTATTATTCTACTTCAGAAAATATTATTTCTAGAAGTTTTGCAGGCCATTATGTAAAAATACTTGAGGATGAAGCTCTATGCCTAGACTGTGAAGATGAGGACGAAGATGAGGAGTTCTCAATTAAAGTTAATGTTAATGACAATAATAATGGTTTAAAGATAGATGAGAACGGTGTAGAATTTAAAAAGGATAGCCTAAAGGTTAAGGTCAATGGGGATGGAATTGATGCAAAGGGCGAAGAACTAAGATTAAAAGTTACACCAGATACTGTTGAATTAACATCAGATGACAACTAATTACATTTCATCCGTAAAAATCAACAGCTGAGTATAAGATAGTTTTTATATCTCAATAGATTCATCAATTTTGAATAAGAAAAATAACATAAATCAATCAACAAAAAATCAATCAATAATGACAACTATTAGCAAAATTATCGCAACAACTATCATGAGTTTAATCATGGTTAGCTGTAATTTCGATATGAATTTAATTGCCGGAGAAAAAGGAAATGGCAATGTTGTAAGTATAGAGAGAAAATTTGACCAAAAATTTACCGCCATTTATGCCGGCGAAGGTTTAGATGTATATTTAAAGCAAGATGGAGGAAACAGTGCATTAGTGGAAGCTGATGAAAACTTGCAAGAAATGATTGAAACAGAAATCAAGGATGGCACCTTACACATTGGTGTTGATGGACAAATTTCTTGGGCCAAATCTAGAAAAGTATATGTTTCTTTTGGAAACATTGAAAAGATAAAATCTACTAGCGGAAGCGATGTTTATTCAGACGGAGTTATAAAAGCAACGGATCTTGAACTTATTGCCACAAGTGGAAGTGATATGGAAGTTGAAATTTTGGCTGATAACTTAAACTGTAAAACCACAAGTGGAAGCGATATGAAATTATCCGGCAGAGTTGATAAATTAGAAGCTGAAGCAACCAGTGGCAGTGATTTAAAAGCTGGAGAATTACAAGCTAGGGTAACCAAGGCCAGAGCAAGCAGTGGAGCAGATTTAACTTTGAACACAACTGAGGAATTAGTTGCAAAAGCATCAAGTGGCGGAGATATTCGGTACTCAGGTAACCCAGAAAAAATAGATACTAAAGATTCCTCTTCAGGAAGCATTAGGCGTTATTAAGCCAAGCAAAAAAAGGACTAACCAACCAATTAAAACAACCATTTCAATCTCGGTTATCGAGTTTGGGATGGTTTTTGTTTTATATTTGTTTAGACAAGATTAATTTTTAGCATGAAGAAAAACCCATGTCTTCTGTTGGTAATTTTATTTATTAGTGGCAGTAACTATTTACTTGCCCAAGGTAATGAAAAGGTAAAAGGAAACAGAGATGTAACGATTGAGCAAGTCCCAGTTGCAGAATTTAACAAAATCGTATTGGGGGAAGATTTTACTGCAGATATTGTATATAACAAAAGTACCTCTGTTCAAGTAGAAGCGGATGGTAATTTACACGAATACCTGAAAATTGAGGTGGTTGATAGCGTATTGAAATTTTCAACCACTGCACCTATTGGTTCAAAAAAGAAAATGCATTTTACAATTAATTATGGGGATTCCTTTCATGAAATTGAGGTGCTAGATGATGCTGAAATTAGGTCTTTGACTTCCCTTGAAATAAAAAATGCAATGGTAAAAACGGACGGAAGCTCTAAAGCCTATTTGAATATTAAAACAGATAATTTCAAGTTTGTTGCGTTAGATCGGGCTAAGATTCGATTGAATCTGACTGCCCAAAACAGTGAGATTGAAATGAGTGACAATAGCCGCCTTGATGGTTTGATTACATCTACAACATCCAACATAGATTTATACCAAAGGGCTCATGCTTATATAGAAGGTGATGCTTTAGAAAGCAGAATAAGGGTTGATAATAATTCCAAATTTGACGGAAGAAACTTCACAAATAAAACCTGTAATCTTGTGGCAGAAATTGGCAGTGAAGCCCATGTTGATGTTTCTGAAACGATTAACGTTCAAGTATCTGGAAGTAGTGAAATCTACCTATATAATGAACCCAAAATTACCCTAGAACGTTTTAGCGACACGGCACGACTTCAGAAAAAAATTAAGTAAACCAGTTTTGGTATAGTCAATAATCTGACCCACTCAAGTCATCTCTCGCAATTCAGGATTTCGTAAGGCAGAGTAAAACCAAAAAGTATTAAATAAAAAAACCGAAGATTTACATCTTCGGTTCCTTATTATGCCTCAATGAAGGCTTCTTTTGCTGCCAAATATCGTTCGGCATCTAAAGCAGCCATACAACCCGTACCTGCAGCGGTAACAGCTTGTCTATATACTTTATCCGCAGCATCTCCTGAAACAAAAACACCTGGGATATTAGTTTTTGAAGTGCCAGGAACATTTTTTATATATCCAACACTATCCAATTCTAAGAAATCTTTAAAAATATCTGTATTTGGTTTATGTCCTATAGCAACAAAAAATCCAGTGGCGGGAATCACTTGCGTTTCACCAGTAACATTGTTTTTAACTTTTACACCAGTAACAACACTGCCATCTCCCAAAACTTCTTCAGTCTCAGTATTAAATAAGATTTCAATATTAGCTGTATTTTTAACTCTTGCCTCCATGATTTTAGACGCTCTAAACTCATCTCTTCTAACTAACATGGTCACTTTTTTACAAAGTTTAGAAAGGTAATGTGCTTCCTCACAAGCAGAATCCCCAGCACCCACAATAACAACTTCCTGGTTTCTGTAGAAAAATCCATCACAAACCGCACAGGCAGATACACCTCCACCCAATTGAAGATACTTCTGTTCAGAAGGTAGATTTAAATATTTTGCCGAAGCTCCAGTGGAAATAATTACAGTATCACAAAGAATTTCTTTTTCTTCATTGACCCAAACCCTATGTACATCTCCACTAAAATCAATCTTGGTAATCCAACCATCACGAACATCAGTTTCGAAACGTTCAGCTTGCTTTCGCAATTCTACCATCATTTCAGGACCTGTAATTCCTTCTGGATAGCCAGGAAAGTTTTCGACCTCATTTGTAGTAGTTAATTGACCTCCTGGTTGTGTTCCTTGGTACAATACTGGACTCATATTAGCTCGTGCCGCATAAATAGCCGCGGTATAACCAGCTGGTCCAGACCCTATAATTAAGCATTTTACGTGCTCTAAGTTATCAGACATTGCTCTAAAATTTTCTATTTTGCAAAAGTAGCATAAAAGGACAAAAACTTACATTTGAAATATTAAAACTTCGTTATGTTGTATAAGTAGGCTGACAATACTTATTTAAATGCAGTTAATACCAGTAATTTTTAAATTTGGCTAAATATGAGTGTTATTTCAAGGGACAAAAATCTGATTAAAATATTTTACACCTCTAATTCTACCATTGGCAAGCAAACTTTAGCTTATTTAAAATCATCTTTTAAAGATATTTTGGAAATTGATATAGAAAAAACCAAAGTTACCGGAACGCAATGGGTAGAACTAGCTGAAAATCTAAAATGCAAGGTTGGTGATTTAATTGATAAAATTCATCCCGATTTTGAGCAGAATTACGATGCAAAAACCAATTTAAGTTCCCAAGATTGGATAAAAATTTTAGATAAGCACCCTAGTGTTTTAACTTATCCTATTGTAATATTTGGTGATGATGTTTACCAGGTCAACAATCCTTCCGATGTCGAAAAATATATTGATGATAGCAGTGCTGGACTTGATGAACAAAATCCATAAAAAAAGGCTCCAAAAAATGGAGCCTTTCTATTGTAAGGTAATTTATTAATTATCATCTAATGCATCACTGACATCATCAGCAACATCTTCAGCTTTGTCCCCTATATCATCTGCTACATCCTCTATATCATCTGCTACATCATCAGCTTTCGTTTCTCTGCATCCTGTTAACGTCAACGTTGAAGACAACGAAAACATTAGGATTGCGGCTAAAAATAATTTTCTCATAAGTTAAATGTGTTGATTAATTAAAAATTGATTATTATCGTTTTACTACTCCTTTTAACAATGAAAGAATAAATAATACCAAGAATATAAAAAATATGACCTTGGCAATTCCTGCAGCTGCGCCAGCTACACCTCCAAAACCAAGGATTGCTGCAATTACTGCTATCACTACAAATATGATTGTCCAACGTAACATAATGTTCTAATTTTAAGTTAACGACTTCTTCTCTAAGAAGTTCTTGATACAAATTTGCTCAAACTTATCCAAGGAATTATGCTTAATCCAATTTATCCTTAACCCATAAGGTATATTACTTAACCCGTAAAACATCGCCCTCACCTTATTTATATTATTCAAAACAGTCATAAAATGTTTATCTTAGTCTTACAATTTATACTAACAGCCTAGCGAATTTTCCACTTGTGAAAGAGCCAATATATTTTGAAGATATTCACGCCAATGAGGTTATAGAAAAATTGGCCAATGAATTTGGAGCTTCCTTAATTGATTCTCAAGGTGCGGAAGGCTTTTTATTGCCTGAAAAGTTAGGAAAAGGAATAATCAACTCCCATGAATTTACCCATGGTATTGAAACCACTGTCTTCGATTTTTCCACAACCAAAACAATGGAATTATCCTTCAATTATCCATTAGTCTGTCCATTAAGAGTTATTTACAATTTGGGGGATTCAATTAATATTTCATTGGAAGACCCAACAACAGATAAAATTAAAATTGATCCCTCCCAATATCTGCTCCTTTCAACCAGCACTAAATTTCATCATATCCTTGAAATAAAATCGAAAAGCGATATCTCGCTAATCATTATTGACATATATCGTAAAGATTTTGAAGAAAAAATAGAACAATACCTTAAAAATATGGATTCTGAGTTAGTTGATATTTTTAGGGATTTGAATGGGATAAATCAATTTTATCATAAAAGTACTTTTCCTAAGAAAATTGCTGTACTTATTGAAGAGCTTTTAGATTCTGAACATGAAGATTTTATGAAGTCTGTTTTTGTTGAAGGTAAAACCCAAGAAATCTTGGCTACTACAATACAGACCTATATGGACACCAAAAATGGTAAAGGTTTTCATATTAATGATGCATACCTGAAAAAGCTCGAACAGGTTGAAGAAATTATTCAAAGAGACTTAGAAAATGTTCCTAGTATTGCCGAGTTAGCTAAATTGGTTGGAATTAACCAAAATAAACTGCAACAGGGTTTCAAACACATGTTTAAAGTTTCTGTGAATAATTATATCCGAAATCAAAAAATGTCTAAAGCCAGAGAATTATTAGAATCTACGGATTTGAACATCACTGAAATAAGTGAACGAATAGGAATCAACTCCAAAAGTTATTTCTCTAAATTATTTAGGCAGTATTACGGTTTATCGCCCAAAAATTATCAATGCCGGTTTAAGGAGGAAAACGCTTCAAAATCAGCTTAAACAGTCCCCAAAAATCTTATATTATAAGAAAAAACCTACTTTTCTAACGTTTTGAACTAAAATTGTCAATCATAGTTTCAAAAGTGTTAAAGTGATTTAGAGTTTAGACAGAAATTTGTGCGCCATCAATCTAAATCTATCTCCAAATATGGTTAAAATAAACAATAATGTTGAATCCAGTTCAGAATTATTACCTTCTATTAATAAAGTATTAAACGGAAATCTTTCAACAGAAAATGGCGAAACAATACTTTCGTTTAATAATCATTTGGGCAAGGGGAAAATTAGAAACATGGATTTTTCCCATGGCGTATCCCTATTAAGTTTCAATTTGAAGTTTAATTCGGATGTTCAATTTATTTTTAATAATAAAAAGTTCAATCCAATTGAATTTATTTTTATTACCAAGGGTGAACTTTACTTCCAAGATTCAAATGAGGAAGAAACTTCCAAACTTTTACAGTACCAAAACATTATCATCTCAAATAAGAAGTCTAGTCAATCTTCTTACATTTTCCCTAAAGACAAAAAGATAAAGGTCAACTTTATAATGATTCTTAGAGACCAGTACAACTTGAAGTCTAATCATAACGTTGACACGCTTGAAAAATCAATCAAATACATTTTTGATAAGGATGGAGATAAAGAGGATTATAGCCACCTTGGAAGTTTTAATCTTAAGATTGCCGATTTAACCAAACAATTGAATAAAACCAGGGACTCAGGAATTATTCGTTCATTAACAATTGAAGGTTATATCGCTTTAATTATGGCTATGCAGCTTATGGAGCACCATAACCATATTAATGATGTAATATTACCAGAATCCTTAAGCCAAAGTGATATAAAGAAAATACACAAACTTTCGGGCTTTATCGTAGATCATATCTCCGAAGATTTAACTGTAAAAACTCTAGCCATGGAAATTGGGTTGAGTCCAAAAAAACTACAGTTAGGCTTTAAGCTATTATATTCAAAATCAGTTAATGAATATGTACGTCAGCATAAATTAGAGATTGCTCGAGATTTAATTAAAAATACAGATTATTCAATATCTGAAGTGGTCTATAAAATAGGATATAGGAGCAGAAGCTATTTTTCTAAAATTTTCCAGGAGTATTATGGTATACTACCAATTGATTATCGGGAAAAGGTTAAGTCATCAACCTTCGTTAAATCTTAGCAGGAATATTCCTATAGTTTACAGGATCTAAAATACCGTTGTAAATAATATCATTTTTATAAAACTCTTTGGCGATGGGATGCGCATTTAATTCAGTTTGAGCAGGCCTATTAATTATTTCCTCTATTTCTTCTTGTGAAATGTCATAAGACAACCATTTTTCTGATGTGTGCTCATCTAAGATTATCGGCCCTTCGTTAAAAATGTCCACTACGCTTCGTTTAACTCCTAGATTTCGTGAAATTATTATTGAGCAGGTTACAAAACCATCAGATAACCGATTGTAAATTCCAGCAAGGCAAAAAGGCTTTTTAGACTTTTTATAAACATAATATGGATACAACTTGCCTTTACTCAGCAAAGTTGCAAAATAACCTGAAACAATAATCAAACAGCGACGTTCATAAAGTGCATCACAATACCACCTGTCATGCTTTAAGGTTTCAGCTTCTAAATTCAAGGTATTCGAGACGTTCTGGAACATTTGCCAATCGTCGTTAAAGTTTTCAGGAAGAATTCCCCAAATGGCAATGGACAACACTTGAGGTTTATCTTGGAGAATAACCAAAAGGTTTTCCTCATTTAAACCATTTATAATGGGTTGTTTTGAATATAATTCGGGATACTCTAATGGAATGCCAAATTGCTTTTCCAGCTCACCCCCCTCAGCAATATTTGACAATTTATAAAACATTTCCGTAGCATTTTTATATTACAAAGTAACCCAATTTTAAATTTTTGAAGTTGTTTGAAAAAAATTTTAAATAACGCATTCGATCTTAACATCGAATTTACCAAACAACCTGTTTAAGCCTTAAATATCAGTTCTTTTGCTCTATTTTGTTAAACAAAAATTCTTTTTCATTAACACATATGCATAATGATAGGTACATTTACTAATGATTAGTTGTTCAATATTTTTATTTAAAAATACAACAAAAAAAGCTAGTCTATTTAAAAACCGTTATGAAAAATAGTCCTATCCCCTCTGAACTTTTAAGTTTCTCTAAGGCACTAAATTCTGACATAAGAGAACAGTATGGCATTTATGATCTTAATGTTCCCGAAAAGTTAGGCCAAGGTACTGTTAGATGTGTTGCCTTTGATAAATATATCACGGCTATTGACTTAAATATTAATCTCAACAAAGAACAAAATATCCCACTGATTACCCCAAAAGAAGATGCAGTATATTTTATTTATTGCCTAGACGGAAATTGTTTTATTAATTCTGAAGCCAATGACCGTTTGCAACTCGACAAATTAAAGACTGCCGTGATAATGAATCGACAAGATTTTGAACACGCCTTGATCTTAGGTAAAGATTTTAATCTCAAACTTAATATTGTTGTTGTAGACAAAAAACATTACTTCAAGAAATTTTTGAATGGGTATTACCATTCAAATATCAAGCTTGAAAAACTATTAGAATCCTTTGATACATTAAAAAAGGATGTCCATCTGGGAGCCTACAATTTAAAAATTACAGAGCAAATCAGATTGCTGCAATTTGAAGACAGAGCTAACGATATTACCGACTTGCTATATTTAGAAGGTATATACCACCTTATTCTAGCTTATCATATTGAGCAATTTTATCAGGAAATCCAAGAAGAAGAGAAATTTTCAAAGCTTACTAATACCGAATTACAACAAATTGGTCTACTAAGCGAGTTTATAATTTCCAGACCGGAAATTCAGCACTCTATCGATAGTCTTTGCCGTAAGGCAGGTATGTCTCCAGCTAAATTACAGGATGGCTTTAAGTATTTGCACGGTAAAACTGTATTAAACTATATACGTAGTGTCCGTTTAGATAAAGCCGATCAATTGCTTAGAGATTCAGACTTAAATATTTCTGAAATTGTTTACTCCATTGGTTTTACCAGTAGAAGTTATTTTTGCAAAATATTTAAGCAAAAATACCGCTGTACCCCTAAGGCTTATAGGAAAATGGTACGGAATAAGACTTTAGAGAAAAAAGTACTTGAAGAATTATTAGATTAAAATTATTGTTACACTATTAAAAAAAGCCCGATGTAGATCCATCGGGCTTTTTACGCTATATATTAGTATTAGGAGAACTTAATTAATCTCTTAAATCTTCTAGTGTACGAATCTTGCTAAGTCCACTGGAAATTTTATTTCTTTGGGACATAAGAACATTCTTTGTGCTCAATGGCAAACTTGCCTCTTCCAAAACATCATCATATTCATCTAAGGCAGCCTTTTCTCCCCTTATCGCCTCTTCCAACATGGACTCTGCATCGTCTGCAGAAAATAGAGATTTAACATCCATCCAGGTTCTGTGAAGTGATCCAGTAATACTGCCACCTTTTTCAACCTCCTGACCAAAACTTCTAATCTCTGATTTTAATTCGTGTCCAAAATCATAACGCTCCTGTGCCTTTTGATTGAAATAAGATTGTAGAGCAGAATTATCAGCATTTTCAGCTGCTTTCTTAAATCCTTTCTCAGCATCATAAGTCCGTTCTAACAATTCATTTAATTTATTACCGACATTTTCTGTGTAAGTACTCATAATTAGTTTATTTATATGTTATCGGATCGTAATTCATGAATATTTTCCGATTAATATTCGCTTTATAGCATTACAAGAACAAATGTATTAGGTAGTTTTTAGCTCAATTGTTTGAAATAATTCAAACATTAACTCTTTCAGTTTTAACGTTTTATTAAGCATTTAACATTAAAATCACGCTAATTGTCGATGGACAAAGGAATTGAAAAAAATGATTGAATGGGCATTAAGAATTTCCTAAGGATAATTTCGGAAACCGTTAACAAATTTGCTAGGCTATTATTTAGCCTTCAAACTGAAATGGATCAAAATCTTTAATGATTTTTAAAACAGCTTGTTCTGACAAACTAAAATTTGGAAGTTCCTTTTCATCTTTTTCTACTCGGGAAAAGACCTTAAACATCCTACCATTATAATAAGAAGAAACTACGGCAGGATGCACATAATAGTTTCGAGTAACATTTCTGGTGTTACCTAATGATTTAGCCGCAACATCATAGGCTGATAAAACATTCTTTTTTGAGACTGATTCATCTTCTGATGGCCCCATTTCCATTAGAGTTTCAAAAAATATTATTGTGGCTGCCCAAGTTCTAAAGTCCTTAGCCGTGAAAGAAGCTCCGGCCAATTGTTGAATATAAGCATTTATCATGGAGCTATCTACTGAACGCCTTTCACCCTCCTCATCATAATATTTAAAAAGTTCCCATCCCGGAATCTCTTGGCTTTTATTTATCAATCGCACTAATTTCTTGTTTCTCAAAGTAATTTTGTGCTCCTTGCCCTTTTTCCCAACGAACTCAAAACGAATCTTGGTTCCGTTTAAATTAACATGCTTTTTACGTAGGGTAGAAAGTCCGTAGGTTTTATTTCGTTTTGCATACTGTTGGTTGCCTATACGGATGTGGGTTTCTTCTAGCAACTTAACAACTAGTGCTAGAACTTTTTCCCTACCCCAATTCTTTTGTCGTAAATCCCTTTCAACCGCTTCCCTTAATGCAGGTAGGATTAATCCAAATTCAGACATTCTATAAAACTTAGTCTGATTTCTTATTTTATTCCAAATAGGATGATAACGATATTGCTTTCGTTGCTTTTCATCTCGGCCAGTTGCTTGAAGATGTCCATTTTCTAAATGCGAGATTTTTACTTTTTCCCATGCTGGTGGAATGACTAAACTATTGAAGCGTTCAATTTGTTCGGGTTCATCAATGATGTTATCCTTGAGTTTATACTGAAAGGATTTCCTTATTTTAATTCGCTCAATGGAAAGTTGACGCTCTGTTGTATAGACGAGATTAATTTTCTCGACAGCCAATTCTGGCTCACTGAATAATTTTTTAATTAATCGTTTTGAAAATTTCGGCTTAATTACAGAAGGCATCAGTGATGTAGTTTATTCATGAGAAGCCATATGCTTTCTATAGGGCTCGGCCAAATCAGTTTTTTGCTTTTCAGTAAAAACTTTGCCAGCCAATTGAAAAAATACATGTTCTTCATCTTCTAAATGATGTTCGACTTTTTCCTTTAGCTTTTTGGCAATTACCAACCAATTAGATGCAGAATACTCAGTAGAGTCCAATTGCTCAATTAATTCTTCTATCTCATGGTGTTCCGCAATCCCATGCCTAGCATGGTCCTGCATCATATCACTAGAAATTAGTGGTTTATAGAAATACCGCTCTTCGGCATCAGCATGAATGAGTAATTGGCTTTTGATTTTTGAATAGATTACGTCTCTATTTTTACTATCACCGGAGGTTTCTATTAATTGAGCCAAAAGATCCCTCTGTATGTCATGATCCTTTCTTATAGCTTCGAAAATGTTCATATCAACTAACTTATTTAAAAAATCTCAGCACCAGAAAACTAGTGCTGAGATCTAACTAACTAACCTTTATATTCTAAAATTATCATGTAATAGCACTCTTAGTAGGGAGGAGTCTACTTTCTCGTAGGCCTATAAATAAGATAACTACGATAATTTTTTTAAAGATACCATATGTACGTTTAGACAAGGTGCTATTTAGGTTAAAACATTGACTGAATCGGTTTATTATCAAACTTTTACAAAACATTAACACTTTTAAGAATTCTTGTTAAAGAAAAAGCCAATTCGGTATTTTTTGTTTAAAGTTTTTATAAAAAGTGTTAACATTTAGTTAGAGAATAGTCCTTGTAGATATAAGTTAACGTAATTTTAATGAAGCTCCTTTAAACCAGGAACAACTTCAAATAAACTTTATCACACATTAATTAACCATTTTACCAAATGGTAAAAACCATTAAATCTTATATGATACAAATTCATAGTACCTCAACAAATTTCCCAGACAATTTAAAAAGTTTTCAAGCCTCTCTTGGAGGAGTAATAGAAGAAAAATATGGGGAATACCTTCTAACAGTAAATAATGCCCTTACAAACGGAACTGTCCGTTTTCTTCAATTTGACAGAGGAATTAGCCTAATAGAATATGACCTAGAATCTAAAGAAGACCTTCTTTTTGTTGAACACTCAAAGAAATATAACCCAGTAAAGTTTTCCTATTGCCTTGATGGTGAGGGAAGCCACAAATTTGAGGGTTATACTGAATACAGTGATATAGAACCTTTCCAATCAGTTATAACTTGTAACAAAAAAGATAGCAGTGAACACCTATTAGTGAAAAAGAATAAGCGATTTAAAATGACTTCTATTCACGTTGTCCGCTCAAAGTTCCGCAAGAAAAGGATGCAAACGTTAACACAACTTCATCCAGATCTATTTCATGTTTTTTTAGATAAAAAACAGAAAAACAACTTTGCGCATTTTGGAACTATCCATCTTGGCATAAGCGAACATGTAAAATCCATGCGCAACATTCTTGCCGAAGGTATGACCAGAGTCTTGCAAATGGAGGCGAAATCCTATATCATCCTGTCATTACATATCCAACAATTTGCGATTGAAAAAGCTGAAAAAGTTGCATGTACGCCATTAACTGAAAGAGAGCTGAAGACTGTAAGAGAGGTTGCTAAAACAATCGTTTCTAGTCCTGCACAGCCTTATAATTTGAATGACATTTCTAGAAATTTCGGCTTATCGCAATCTAAATTACAAGGAGGTTTCAAATTCTTATTCGACCATACGGTGACTGAATTTATAAGAAGTACAAGACTTAAAGAAGCAAAAGAATTAATGAAAACAACCGATATGAATATTTCTGAAATAGTTTATTCCATTGGCTTTACCAGCCGAAGCTATTTCTCAAAAATATTCAGAGAAGAATATGCCATGTCTCCAAACCAATATAAAAAGAGATTAAGCTATCCATTGGTAGCCTAAAAAATTAAAATAAGGGGTTATTTTCTAAAGAATAGTTTTCTGAGGAGAATAATCCCTCCCAATCGGGAAACGTAAGAAACAACACTATCTATCCACCCAGCCGGCCTTAAATCTTCTTTGAATTCATACCTAATACCCTTTAACTCTTCCAATGCTATTTGTCTCTCTAAGGATAACCGCTTTAAATCATATTCAATTTCTTTAAAGGAAGAATATTTAATGGGTGACGGAAAATCCCTATTGTCAACTGGCGCGGAGTTTTCCTTTTCCCCTTCTTGAATAGGAGCTGTTTTATCCTGGCCATTAGTGGCCCCAATAGAATCTGAAGTCATTAATTCTTCTTCAATTTCCGTATTTTTAGATTCATTCATCATTGGCATGATCAAAAAACTTAGGTGACATCTTTTTAATAACTATAGAATCTATCTTGGCTCTTTGCGTGTAGGCAATAAAACCAGCTAGTAGAAATAAAATTGCTACAACCACGCAACCCCACGCCATATTACCCAACCATTCCCCAATTAAAATAACCAAGGCTATCGCGATAAAAATTGCCCCTGCGAGCAACAATCCACCAATTAATACAGTTTTGGCTATTAAGCTAATGGAAATTGTAAGCTGCTGAAATACCTTCAGCCTTATATAAGCTCTAGAAGTCTTTAAGTAACCTTCAGCTAAATCAGCAGCTTTTTTGGACGTTTCTTCAATAGAATCGAACAATGCCATATATTAAACGGTTTCTGTTCCGTTCGGTGTTGTTTTTTGTAATTTCTTGTTTTTAAGTTTCAATTCAGACAACTTATTTTCCAAGGTTGTTATTACGTCTTCTGCTTTATAACTGGCATCAGATACGATTGATTCAACTTTTTCATCTAATGTTGCTTTTTTAGCAACCACAGTGCTAACAACGCGATCTTTTAAATCGTATGCACTTTCAGACAACATATCTTTTGTGGCATTGGCTTCATCCACAATTTTTTGTCTTGTTATACTGCCTTTATCTGGAGCAAACAAAACACCAAGAACTGCTCCTATGGCAGTCCCCGCCAATAAACCTAAAACTGAACTATTATTACTCATTTCTATTTAGTTTATATTATTATTTTATTAAATATAGATACTTACAAAGATACCTCATTCTCATTAAATTACATGACCCAAACACAACTAATCTTGACTGTTTTAGCGGATTTTGGAAACAATCAAATTTTAATTTATATGGGATATGAAGAAATTTGGGAAATCGTAATTTAGTTAAAAATTGAAGCATGTCAAAATCAATAACAACCATTAATCCATTTACAGGAAAGGAGTTAAAAACTTATCAAGTTTATGACAGAAAGGAAATTGAAAAAACCCTTTCCAAGGCCATCGAAGCCTTCGAGAAATGGAAGCTTTTAGGAATAAAAGAAAGAATAAAACCGCTGAAAAGATTGGCGGAATTAATGAATGAGGCTAAAGAAGATTTGGGGAGGTTGATCACTTCAGAAATGGGGAAACCAATAAAAGAAAGTATCGCCGAAATTGAAAAATGTATTTTATTGTGCGATTTCTATACTAAGAATGCAGACCTACTGCTATCTGATGAAATAATTGAAACTGATGCGGATGAAAGTTTTATCAGTTATGATCCATTAGGTTGCATCTTGGCAATAATGCCTTGGAATTATCCATTTTGGCAGGTTATGCGATTTGCAATTCCAACATTAACAGCTGGCAATGTAGGGCTATTAAAGCACGCTTCAAATACTACCGGGTGCGCCGTTAAAATCCAATCCTTATTTGAAGAAGCTGGCTACCCAAAAGGATGCTTTCAAAGTTTAATTGTACAACATCAGGAAATTGAACAAATTATCGCTGATGACCGGATAAAGGCTGTTACCTTAACCGGCAGCGAAAAAGCCGGTAGAGCAATTGCAGGAATCGCAGGAAAAAATCTGAAAAAGACGGTTTTGGAGCTGGGAGGAAATAATGCCTGTCTTATATTAAAAGATGCTGAATTGGAAAAATATATGGAGACAATGGTAAAGGCTCGCATGCAAAATACAGGACAAAGCTGTATTGCTGCTAAGCGCTTTATCGTTGTTGAAGATATCTATGAGGACTTCATAGAACAATTTAAAGCGATGGTTGAATCACTGAAAGTGGGCGATCCTACCGATAAATCAACTGAATTTGGAGTTTTAGCCAGACCCGATTTAGCTGAGACCTTAAAAAAACAAGTTGACGAATCAATTGAAAAAGGAGCCGAATTGGTAATAGGAAACGAAGTAAGGGGTAGTTATTTCTCTCCCACCATTCTTACAAATGTGAAACCTGGAATGCCTGTATTTGATGAAGAAACCTTTGGACCGGTCGCTGCCATCATAAAAGTAAAAGATCGAACGGAAGCATTTAAAGTTAATGCAAACACAAAATTTGGCCTTGGGACCATGATAATTACAAAAAACACAGAAAAGGCGGTTGAACAATGCATTCAAATTGAAGATGGCGCATATTTCATAAATGAATTAGTCAAATCTGATCCACGGCTTCCCTTTGGGGGCACAAAGGCTTCGGGCTATGGTAGAGAACTATCTAGAGAAGGCATATTAGAATTTGTAAATAAAAAAACAGTATTTGTTAAATCTTAAATCTAAACTATGAAATTTGTAAAAGAAGAAGAGGATAAAACCGATGACTATATTTTTCAAAAGGACCAAAAAACCAAGTCAGTAAGTTCGTTCACTTTAATTGTATTAATTATATTGATCTTGGGTGTTGTAGCCTCAGGATTTTATTTCAAGTGGTTCTAAACGCCATTAGAAGATTATTAATAGTGCCTATATTTTTGTATCTTAGGTAAGCATAACTAATTAAAACTCTTCATAATGGGCTCAATCCGTCTCTTTTCGCTAGTATTGTTATTGATTTTCTTTAGTTGCAATGATAACAGTACCAAAAATTCTACCGATCGTGCAACAAGTGTTTCAGACTCTTCTGGGGTTGCAATGCAAAATCAGAAATCGATACAGGGAACATGGGAACTTACCAGTTATTATCACTATACTGACAATGTGGTCTCAGATAGTTTTGGAGTAAGAAATGGCTTTAGGCAAATTAAAATGTATACACCCACAAAAATTATGTGGAGCAGGCAGGTACCTAAAGATTCATTGCAATGGTTTGGATATGGGCACTATAAGGTGGTCGATGGGCAATTAATTGAAAATTTGGAGTTTGGCTCAGAAATGATGAGTGAAATGATAAAGGACAATGCAGAATTCAGATTTGAATTAATTCTTGGGGAAAACAATTTTTCACAAATTGAAATAGATGATGAGGGCAATCGCCTATTTTCAGAAAACTACAAACGGATAGAATAGCTTAAATATAGTTTTTATATTATAATTAAAATAAAGCTTGGAAAATTCCAAGCTTTATTCATTTATGGCAGGTCATTATTATTTTAAAACTTATTTAACATATTATAATTGAATCAGTTAATCTGCAATTCTTTAGAATTAATTACCAGATATCACATCATATACCTTTGAAAATATCAAAATTAAAAACACAATGGCAGAGATAAAAATTGAAAAAAAATCACCTAGATGGCCATATATTCTTATAGCCTTAGTGGTGGTCTTGGTGATAGCATTTGTTTGGTACAACAATAGTGAAAATATCAACCAAGGTATAGACAATGATAATGCGCCAGAACAAATAGAAGATAAGGTAGACGATATGTCTATGATTATGGCGAATTATGCTGGTAGAATTGAATTAATTGAAGTTCATTCTTAACGCCAATTAAAATTTTAACAATTAAAAATAAAACTCATGGAAAATTCATCCAAACATTTATATTATTTAACGGACTTAAAAGATTATAAAATTTCTGACGGATATACAGACGTCAGAGGTTGGTCTGTTAGAGACAGAGATAATAGGGTAATAGGTAAAGTTGACAACCTATTAGTAAATGTCAGTTCCGAAAGAGTAGTCTATTTAGATGTAGTGGTAGATGACTCCATAATTGAAAAAAATTATGACCCTTATCGGTCTTCAACATCAGAAGAAATAAGAGAATTTATCAATAAGGATGGGGAAACTCATGTTATCCTTCCTATTGGCTTAGTTGACATACATTCATCAGATAAATATGTGTTTACAAACACTCTAGACCATACCGCTTTTTCACAAACCAAACGCTTCACAGCAGGTTCTAACATACAACGGGATTATGAAATTGCGGTTTTGGATGGTTATGGCAGGACACTTTCAACAAAAAAGGTTGAGTCATCTGAAACAACTCCAAATAGAATCGAAGTTGTTATTAAAACTGAACCTTCTAGAGTATATGTTGAAAATAAAGAAAGACATTTTAATAGAGACAGAGATATATCTGATGCTGAAATTATTGTTGATGAAGAACCCGTCATTGAAAAGCGACATGATACTTACTTTAGTGAGCGGGAATCAAAGCGGGAAGACGATGATTTTTACAGAAGAGCCTATTTTGACGATAGAAGATTTAGAAAATAATTCCTCCATATATATTAAAAAGGGCAATGCCATCAAAGCATTGCCCTTTTTTGTGCGAAGAAAAATTAACTGCACGGCATAGTTTAGTTATCAGCAATCATCCAATTATAATTCAACACTCTAATTAATCCGATTTCCTATTAGTCCGTCGAGAGGATGACCTTTTTTTGATTTCAATAATCTCAATTCCGCTATTCTCTAGAATACTCTTGGCACCCTCCAATGAATTGTAGGACTTGGTGTTAAAAATTATCCGCCCAGTTAATTCCTCAGTACGCACATCCGTTATACCAATCCTATCTTTTAATAATGTTAGGGCCTTTTTGCAGGTCGATTCGTTATCAAAATTAAGGATTTGTAATACGGCTCTCATATTCAAATAAGTTATCTCAACTGTACAAATTTCTTACAATGGCCTATAGCGCCCTATGACTTTTGTCATTAAAAGTCAGCTATGAATGAATTAATTTTAATTCATTAAAATCAATGCCATGAAAACTCTTTTAGTCCCAGTAGATTTTTCCAAATTTTCAGAGTATGCCTTAGAGGCAGCGGCAAATATTGCCCATAAAATTGGAGCGAGAATTGTAGTAAGCCATATGATTGGTCTTAATGATGCAATTTTTACAAAGGATGGTATCCAGCTAAGTGAAGAAACATTGTATTTTATTAAACTTACTGAAAAACGATTTGATGAATTCCTTAATAAGGATTATTTAAAAGGTGTAGATATTGTTAGGAACGTACAGAAATTTAAATTCTTCAATGATTTAGATCCTGTAATTGCTCAATTTAAAGTTGATCTAATAGTTATGGGATCCCATGGCAGTAGTGGTTTGTCTGAAATGTTCGTTGGCAGCAATACCGAAAAGGTGGTAAGAAGTGCCACTGTTCCTGTATTGGTGATAAAACAACCATGGAAGATTAAATCTATCAAAAAAAGTGTTTTTGCCTGTGATTTTAAAAAGGAAAGCATTCAAGCTTACCTTACAATTAAGGAATGGTGCAACCTTATAGGTACTAAATTAGAATTGCTCTATATCAATTTACCCGACCCTAATTTTCGAAGCACTACCGAAATGGAGGAATCCGTTAAAAAGTTTTTTGAAGCTATTCCGGTGACGAACCCAAAAAAGATGGCCGAGTCCATTATTTATTACAATGATTATAGTGTTGAGGAAGGCATATTTTCCTATGCCAATCAAAATCGAATGGATTTAATAGCGATACCCACCCATGGACGTACTGGTTTAGCCCATTTCTTTAGTGGAAGTATTGGGGAAGACATAGCAAATCATTCTGAATTGCCTGTTCTTACGGTTAAAATTTAAGTTATTTTTGGAATTTAGTAGCCCTCGACCAAGTGTTGCAGGGCTACTTTATCTTCTAGTTTTATTTTTTTTCCAGAAGTTGAAATGTAATCCTCTTTTTTGAAGGAGGCTAATGTACGGATGCACAACTCCGTAGCCGTACCAATGATATTAGAAATATCGGCCCTAGAAATGGTCATTCCAATATATCCGTCCTCATCTACCCCAAATGTTTCTTCTAAAGTAAGAAGTGTCGCAGCCAAACGTTGCTTAACAGTTTTTTGAGCCATGCTAACAATTGTATGATCAGCTTCCTTTAAATCACTTGTCATCTTTTTCAAAACAGCATTGGTGAAATCTGGATTATTGGCCAAACCCTGTTCAATATGATTTTTTGGAATAAAACATACTTCCATATCATCTAAAGCGACGGCAGTTAAATCTGCAGTTTCCTGCGTAATCACCGCTATCTGCCCCATGACATTTCCTTTGGTGGCAAGCTTAATAATCTGATCTTTTCCATTTTCGCTGCGCTTTGAAAGTTTAGAAACACCCTTTCGCACACAAAATACCCCATTGAGACGTTCCCCTTCAAAAAATAGAGTTTCTCCCTTTTTCACTGAACGGGTAGTCTTATGGTCGGAAATATCTTTTAACTCCTCCTTCTTAAGAGCCCTTAGAGTATTTAATTCCCTAATAATACAATTTTCGCAACGGGATTCGTAATGTTCATCAGACATAGGCACAAAATTACATATAAGCCGAATTATTTAAAAACCAAATGATATAAATTATAAATTATCTATTTGAAAATCTTCATAAAAATCATCAAAGGTCTTATCGGTATGATAGTTTTCTGTTAAAATAGCAAAAACAGTAAAAACCAATATAATTTGACCTAACATTATGACTAGTAAAATAAGTTGAATGGGAAGTTCCAAACCTACCATCATACAAATTGCTAATAAAATTAGTGTCAATATTATTAAAAGTACATTATTTCTTCTCATCGTATACCTCTTAAAATACAAAAATTCGACCAATAATTTTTGAGGTTAATTGACAATTGTCATATTTTTAATAACCAAGTCTATTGTTCTTTGCCTTTCGAAAATTCCAAATAATTAAATGGAAAAGCCCTTATGCTATCATTGTGGGGATTCCTGTGACACCGATATCGTAGAATTCGACGACAAATCTTTTTGTTGTCATGGTTGTAAAACGGTTTTTGAGATATTGCAAAGCAATGACCTTACCTACTATTACAAATTAGCAACAAATCCAGGCAATTCTCCTCGATTTCAAGAAGGCAAATTCAATTTTTTAAACAATGAGGAAATTGTAGACAAACTATTGGATTTTAAAGACGATAACTATTGTATCGTAAACTTTATAATACCAAGCATTCATTGTAGTTCTTGCATTTGGGTCCTGGAAAATCTAAGTAAGATGCATCCTGGGATTCTATCGACCGTTTTGAATTTTCCCTCAAAGACCCTTACCATCAATTTTAAACCCAAGGAAATTAGCCTAAAACAAATTGCGGAATTAATTACCTCTATTGGCTACGAACCTTCTGTTTCGTTACAAGATGAATCTAAAGAATTAAAGAAGTCAAATAAAGATATTATTTACAAACTTGGTATTGCGGGGTTTGCCTTCGGGAACATTATGTTTCTGTCCTTTCCTGAATATTTCGAAGTAAACGAATTTTGGCTAGATCAATTTAAGCCGGTTTTTAGATGGATAATGTTGGTATTTTCATTACCTGTAGTCTTCTATGCTGGTTGGGATTATTTTAAATCGGCCTTTAAAGGCTTAAAATCTGGAATTCTAAATATAGATGTGCCAATTGCCATCGGCATTTTAGTCCTCTTTTTGCGTTCTTCCGTTGACATAATTTTCGATTTTGGGTCTGGCTTTTTTGACAGCCTTAGTGGATTAGTTTTTTTTCTATTAGTTGGTAAATTTTTTCAACAGAAAACCTATGCCTATCTCTCATTTGAAAGGGACTACAAATCCTATTTTCCAATTGGTGTTACAAAATTAGAAAGTACCCCTAACACCCCCATTAAGGAATTACAAATAGAATTGAGGCAAGTTAAAGCGGACGATGTATTGTTAATACGAAATGGAGAATTATTACCTGTAGATGCCGAAATTATAAAGGGTCAAGGACTCATTGATTATAGCTTTGTAACCGGGGAATCTTTGCCTGTTGTAAAACAAATTGGTGATAAAGTTTTTGCCGGGGGCAAACAACAATCTGGGGCCATTGAGGTAAAAGTATTAAAAGCTCTCGACCAAAGTCACCTAACACAGCTATGGGAAAATCAAATCCTGAAAAAGTCCAAACCCCAATTTCAGAATTTTACGGACAGCATAAGCCAACGTTTTACTATAATTATTTTAAGCATTGCCATAGTTTCATTTGTAGCTTGGTTACTCATTGATGCATCACAAAGCTTAAATGTTTTAACTGCAGTATTAATTGTTGCATGCCCCTGTGCTATTGCCCTATCAGCTCCTTTTACCTTGGGTAATTTATTGAGAATTTATGGCAGACATGGATTTTATTTGAAAGATGGCACTATAATCGAGAGATTAGCAAAAGTTAACCATATTGTGTTTGATAAAACTGGAACCCTCACTTCCAACGAGAATAATATAATTGAATATAAGGGCATAGAACTAACCGAATCAGAGAAAGATTTATTAAGCAGTAGCCTAAGAGCTTCAAACCATCCATTAAGTCGCTTATTGTACAAAGAATTAAGCAAACATCAAATATTAACCTTGGATGAATTTCATGAATCTGTCGGTTCAGGCATTCGAGCCCAAAACAATGAGCAAGTCATAAAAATTGGGGCGCCTAATTTTGTGTTCCCCGGCAAAAATGATAAAAACGACAATAAATCCTTAAACACAGAAGTTCATATTAGCACCAACGAGGTATACAAAGGTTGCTTTTATATAAAAAATAAATACCGTGAAGGTCTGAAATTATTGGTTTCCGAATTGCATAAACCAAACTATCAGATGTCATTAATTTCTGGGGATAATGAAAGTGAAAAGGATTTCTTATCAACTGTTTTCCCTCCAGAAACGAATTTAAAATTCAATCAGAAACCAGATGATAAATTACATTTTGTGGAGTCCCTCCAAAATTCAAATAGCGAGGTTTTAATGTTAGGAGATGGATTAAACGATAGTGGTGCATTGGCCCAAAGCAATGTTGGGATTGTTCTTTCAGAAAATATTAATACATTTTCCCCTGCAGCAGATGCCATATTAGACTCCAAATCCTTTCAACAAATACCCAACTTACTGAAGTTGTCGAAAAAAGGGATTAACGTTATTAAACTCAGTCTTATTTTTTCATTATTCTATAATTTAATAGGATTGGGGTTTGCCGTTTCGGGTCACCTTGCACCCGTAGTTGCAGCCATTCTTATGCCATTAAGTTCAATTAGCATAGTTGTCTTCACAACTTTAGCAACCCAATGGCATAGTAGAAAAATATTGGGAAAATTTAAAAAAAGCTGACATATGTCATGTTTTAGACATTTATACAGATATAATTTTACAACAGAATTGCATCAACTATGACAATTATTTATATGTTGCTGGCTATCAGTATATCGGTAGCCATTCTTTTCTTTATAATATTTATCATATCCGTGAAAAAAGGGCAATACGATGATGTTTACACTCCATCGGTACGCATGCTTTTTGATGATGAATTAATAGATGAATCAACCACCGAAATATCAAAAGAATTTAAAGATAACTAACACTAAATCTTTTTTATCACCACCATGCAAACAGAACAATTTTATTACGACAACCGGATAGTAAAAAAGTTCATTTATGCAACAATTTTTTGGGGAGTCATTGGTATGACCGTAGGATTATTGTTGGCATATATGTTCTTATTTCCCAATCTCACCGACGGCATCTCCTGGCTTAGTTTTGGACGATTAAGACCATTACATACCAATGCTGTAATTTTTGCCTTTGTTGGAAATGCCATTTTCGCAGGGGTATATTATTCTTTGCAACGTCTGCTAAAAGCACGGATGTGGAAAGATTGGTTAAGTAATTTTAATTTCTGGGGGTGGCAATTGATTATAGTTGGTGCCGCCATTACACTTCCACTAGGTTTTACAACCTCTAAGGAATATGCTGAATTAGAATGGCCTTTTGATATTGCCATTGCATTAGTTTGGGTTGCTTTCGGCGCTAATATGATTGGTACTATTTTAAATCGAAGACAACGGCATCTTTACGTTGCCATATGGTTTTACCTAGCAACCTTCGTTACTGTAGCGGTTCTTCATATAGTAAATAGTATTGAGATACCTGTGAGTTTATTTAAAAGTTATTCTGCATATTCTGGTGTACAGGATGCCTTGGTACAGTGGTGGTATGGGCATAATGCAGTTGCATTCTTTTTAACAACTCCGTTTTTGGGTCTGATGTATTATTTTATACCAAAAGCGGCTAACAGGCCGGTTTATTCTTACCGTCTTTCAATTGTGCATTTTTGGTCGCTCATCTTTATTTATATATGGGCTGGACCCCACCATTTACTTTATTCAGCCTTACCTGATTGGGCACAAAATTTAGGTGTAGCCTTTTCGGTAATGTTGATTGCCCCATCCTGGGGTGGTATGATAAATGGGCTTCTCACTCTTCGAGGAGCTTGGGATAAAGTTAGAACTGATCCTGTTCTTAAGTTCATGGTGGTAGCGATAACAGGTTATGGTATGGCTACGTTTGAGGGTCCGATGCTCTCTATTAAAACCTTTAATGCCGTAGCACACTTTACAGATTGGATTATTGCACACGTTCACGTTGGTGCATTAGCTTGGAATGGTTTCTTAACCTTTGGTATGGTGTATTGGTTAGTTCCAAGATTGTTCAAAACAAAATTATGGTCTACCCAATTGGCCAATTTGCATTTCTGGGTTGGCACACTCGGTATCATAATGTATGCATTACCAATGTACGTAGCTGGATTTACGCAAGCTTCAATGTGGAAGCAATTCAACCCTGATGGAACTTTAGTATACGGTAATTTCCTTGAAACATTAACAGAGATAATCCCAATGTATTGGATGCGTGCCATCGGTGGTACTTTATACATTTCTGGTATTTTAATTTTAGTGTTCAATATTGTTAAAACAATTAAGAGTGGAACAGCTGTTACAGATGAATTGGCAGAAGCAGCTCCTTTAACTAAAGTAACTTCAAAAAGAACAGCCAAGGAAGGTTACCATACTTGGTTAGAAAGAAGACCTGTTAAATTAACCATATACACTACCATCGCGATTTTAATTGGAGGTATGGTACAGATAATTCCGTCCTTAATGGTGGAAGAATATGTACCTGTTATTTCAACCGTAAAACCATATACACCGTTAGAATTAGAAGGTCGTGATCTATATATTAGAGAAAGCTGTAACGCCTGCCATTCTCAATTAATTAGGCCTTTTAGAAGTGAAGTGGAACGTTACGGAGAATATTCAAAATCTGGTGAATATGTCTATGATCATCCGTTCCTTTGGGGCAGTAAACGTACAGGTCCTGACCTTCATCGGGTAGGTGGAAAATATTCAGATAATTGGCACCTCAACCATATGTATGATCCACAAAGTACATCAGCTGGTTCTATAATGCCTAGTTATAGATGGTTGGTGAGAAATGAACTCGACAAATCTAAAACTGAAGGTAAAATGAAGGCAATGGTTTCTTTAGGTGTTCCATACACAGAAGAAGATATTTCCAACGCTCAAGAATCGATGACGCAACAAGGTACACAAATAGAAAAAAACCTCTACAATGATCCAGACTTTGCCTCTACATATGAGTCAGACAAAAAAGCTGCTGAAGAAAGCGGTAGTGAGTTTGTGGAAATGCGAAATAGAGAAATCGTAGCTCTAATTGCTTACTTACAGCGATTAGGAACTGATATTAAAGTTCAACCACAAGAAGGGGTATCATCTAACTAAAACCAATCGAAATCATGCTAAAATTTGTAAAACATAATTTAGAAAACATCGATGGGGTTACCATCTACCCTATCCTTTCTCTTTTGATCTTTTTTGTCTTTTTTGCGCTAATGTTTGGTTGGGTTTTAACTGCCAAAAAAAGCTATATAGAAGAAGTGAGCAATATCCCTTTAGATAACCAAAAAACCAACGAATTATCATGAAAACAGGAATGGCAATTATCCGGATTTTAATATATCTGATCGTTACTATTGGTTTATTTGAATTTTTTATCGATTCGGGAGATGAACCTGCGGTTTTTAAATACCCTATCATATGGGGTTTTGTACTATTCGTATTGCTTTTCAGCATTGCAATTGAAATGATTAAATCTAGCTTGGAAGGCATACTTTTCAAGAGTTTAGACGAAGATGCCCAAGCACAATTCCTAATTAGGGAAAAAAACCGAAAGGAAGAACAATATGCTTGGTTCTATAATATTTATAAGAAATTAACAGCAAGCAAACCCATTGAAGAAGAAGGCGATATTATTTTAGACCATAATTACGACGGTATCAAGGAACTTGACAACAGATTACCACCATGGTGGGTTTATGGATTTTATATTACCATTATTTTCGCGGTAATATACCTTGCGAGGTTCCACATTTTTGGAGGTGCTGATCAAGCGGAAGAATATGCAATAGCGGTTGAAGAAGCAAGGATTCAAATTGAGGAATACAAGAAAACCGCTAAGGATTTGGTTGATATAAATACGGTCGAACTTCTCACGGAAGCGTCGGATATTAATTCAGGAAAGACCATTTTTACTGCCAATTGTGTTGCCTGCCATAAAATGGATGGAGGCGGAGGTATCGGACCCAATCTTACAGATGACTATTGGATAATTGGTGGTGGCATTAAAAATGTATTTAATACTATTTCTGAAGGTGGTCGCCCTGGCAAGGGAATGATATCATGGAAAAGTGAATTAAAACCTAGCGAAATTGCACAAGTAGCAAGTTATGTCCTTTCACTTCATGGTACGACCCCTGCCGATCCAAAAGATCCGGAAGGTGAAATTTGGGTGGATGAAAATGCACCTGTCGATGAGGCAAAAGTGGAAATTTCATCAGACTCAACCGAAGTAAAAGTTATAATTGAAAATGATCCTGTTATAGAAGACTTGGACAGTTCAAATTAAAATGGCTGAAGAACAAGAAAAGTTTCGTGACAGTATTGCCACGATAAATGAAGAAGGAAAACGCAACTGGATATTCCCGAAAAAACCAGTAGGTAAGTTTTATGAATATCGAAAATATGTTAGTTATGGCCTTCTTCTAATCTTGTTTGCATCTCCATTTATAAAAATAAACGGCAACCAATTTTTAATGTTCAATGTATTGGAGCGACGCTTCAATATATTTGGATTCCCTTTTTGGCCACAAGATTTTTACCTCTTTGTCTTAATGATGATTATTGGGGTAGTTTTTGTAATCCTTTTCACCGTTGCATTTGGCAGACTTTTCTGTGGATGGGTATGTCCTCAGACCATTTTTATGGAAATGGTTTTCAGACGTATAGAATACTGGATAGATGGTGACAGGGGAAAACAAATGCGGTTAGACAAAATGCCGTGGAATTCGGAAAAAATCAGAAAACGCCTATTAAAGTGGATTATCTTTTTTTTGATTTCATTTTTAATTGCGAATGTTTTCTTGGCTTACCTTATTGGGAGTGATCAATTGCTCGAATATATTACCGATGGACCGTCTTTACATGTTAGCACTTTAATTTCACTATTAATCTTTACAGCTGTATTCTATTTCATCTTTGCATGGTTTAGAGAACAGGTATGTATAATTGCCTGCCCATATGGTAGGTTGCAAGGGGTTTTATTGGATAATAAATCCATAGTGGTTGCTTATGATCATGTACGAGGGGAAAAAGAAAAAGGCAGAGCCAAGTTTAAAAAGAATGAAGACCGCGAAGCCAGTGGAAAAGGTGATTGTATTGATTGTTTTCAATGTGTACATGTTTGTCCGACAGGAATAGACATTAGAAATGGAACACAGTTAGAATGCGTGAATTGTACCGCATGTATTGATGCATGCGACCATATGATGGAATCGGTAAATCTTCCTAAAGGCCTAATTAGATATGCTAGCGAAGAAAATATAGAGAAGAACGCAAAGTTTAAGTTTACCGCTAGAATGAAAGGCTATACTGTTGTCCTTGGAATTCTTATAGCGGTATTAACTGGTTTACTTTTTATAAGGAATGATGTAGAAGCACGAGTATTGCGATTACCAGGTCAATTGTATGAGAAAAAAGCAGACAACATCATTAGCAATGTTTATACATTTAAGCTGGTAAACAAGACCAACCGCGAAATCAATAATGTTCAATTTAAATTGGTGTCACACTCCGGAACAATAAAAGTTGTGTCTCACCAAATATTACAAGTACCTGCCAAAGAATTTACAGAAGGAACGCTATTTATCGAATTGAACGCTAAAGACCTGGAGGATGAAAAAGACAAATTGAAAATAGGGGTTTTTAGTAATGATGAGTTAATCGAAACAACAACCACAACCTTTTTAGGTCCTAGAAGTTATAAATAAAACCATGAAAATAAATTGGGGAACAGGTATTGTAATTGGCATGGCTCTATTTATGAGTTTTATTCTCTATTTCGTTTTTAAAGCAGCCAACCAAAATGCTAATGAGACTGACCTTGTAACAGAAGAATATTATAAAAAAGAGCAAAACCTACAGGCTGATATTTACGCAATGGAAAATGTCATGAATATGAAAAATCCTGTGGTAGTATCAAAAATAAATTCGGGGCTTGCTATAATATTTCCGGATGATTTTGAGAGTGAGGGAATAAAAGGTACCATTTATTTATACCGACCTTCAAACAAAAATCTTGATCTAGAAATCCCCCTAGCCCTAGAAAATGCCCAAGATTTAATACCAGCTGATAATTTGTTACCAGGCAGGTGGGATATTTCGATAAGATGGAGTTATGGTGGGAAAGATTATTTAATGAAAAAATCATTAACTCTATGAGCCTCCTTTGGACAGCTTTTGTTTTTGGACTTTTAGGCAGTTTACATTGTGTGGGTATGTGTGGACCTATCGCCTTCATTTTGCCGGTGGATCGAGATAATAGGGTTAAACGGATATTTCAAATTTTGAATTATCATTTTGGACGCCTACTCTCCTATGGAATTCTAGGGTTTTTTATTGGTATAATTGGTCAAAGCATCAACCTTTTGGGTTACCAAAAACAAATGTCAATTACAATTGGAATTTTAATGTTACTATCAATATTGATTCCAAGTTTAAGTCGAAAATTTTCTAGGCCTATCAATACATTCGTAACTAAAAAATTGGGGGCGGTAAAATCAAAAATCGGATCACAATTAAAGAAAAAGTCTGGTTTTACCTTTTTGGCTATAGGCTTTTTAAACGGTTGGCTTCCATGCGGATTAGTTTACATGGCAGTCTTTGGTTCCTTCGTAATGGGTAGTGCTATAGAAGGAGGGCTATATATGATTTTATTTGGAATTGGTACTATTCCCCTTATGACAGGCGCAATATACTTAGGTAATTTTCTAAAGCTTCAGTTCAGGCAAAGACTTTTAAAGTTAGTGCCAGCTGCAGTAGTTATAATTGGACTAATTTTTATTTTACGAGGATTAGGATTAGGAATTCCATATCTCTCACCTCCAGATACAATCAACCAGCCCCACACTTCAATGTCTTCACCAGCTACTCCAAGCTGTCATTAAAGACGTTCCATTAATTAAACCGTCATGGAAAACAATTGGGTTTCAGGTTTATTTCGCTGAAGTCTTCTGTCAAACGGCATACAAACATTCCGCACAAACTGTTTTCCTTTAGAAGTGACCAATATTTCCTGATCTCCAAATTCTATAAGTCCATCCTCCTCCATAACTTTCAATTGAACTAAAACTTCTGGTAGTTCCTCAAAATAAAGCCTGTCGTCTTGCCAAGAGGTTTTAAAATTGCACATAATATTCAAAATGTGCCTACGTATGGCCAAATCTTCGGAATTCAATATATGACCACGAAATACTGGAAGAATTTCATTGGAAATTAAATGGTAGTATTCGTCCAAGCCTTTTACATTTTGGGCAAATCCATACCAACTATCACCAATTGAAGATACGCCTAAACCAATCATTAACTGACTTTTGGAAATAGTATATCCCATAAAATTTCTATGTAATTTTCCTTCATAAAATGATTTAGTTAAATCATCCGATGGCAATGCGAAATGGTCCATTCCTATTTCCACATAACCAGAATCAATAAGTTTTTCCTTACCCCATTGGTACTGCGCAAACTTTAATGAAGCCTCTGGCAAATCTTCTTCTCTATACCCTCGCTGGCCATTACCTTTCATCCAAGGTACATGGGCATAGCTATAAAAAGCTATCCTGTCGGGACGCAATTCTATTGTATTTGAAATAGTATTCTTTATATTATCTAATGTTTGAAAAGGTAATCCGAAAATAATATCATGTCCAACAGATTCATAACCAAATTTTCTAGAGGTTTCCGTTATATGTTTTACCTGATTAAAAGACTGAATTCTATTAATGGCCTTTTGAACAGTATCATTATAATCCTGCACGCCATAACTTACTCTTGTAAAGCCATGTTTTCTGAACAACGCTAACTGATCCTCTGAAGTATTATTTGGATGTCCCTCAAAACTGAATTCTACGTTTTCAGCTCGATCAGCTAATTTGAAAATACCATTAAACAACCTCTCTAAATTATCAACAGAAAAAAAGGTAGGTGTACCTCCTCCCAAATGTAATTGGCTAATTTTAGGCCGATAACCCAATAGTTGGCGGTACATAGAAAATTCCTTTATTAAGGCCTCCACATATGGTCTCTCAACTAAATGATTTTTTGTAATTCGTTTTGTACATCCACAAAACGTACACATCGATTCACAAAAAGGCAAGTGAATATAGATGCTAATACCTTCAGAATCTTTTGTTTCGGCAAAGCTTTTTTGTATTGATTCTTTCCAGGCTACAAGAGAAAAAGTTTGAGAATCCCAGTAAGGTACAGTTGGGTAGCTAGTATATCTAGGACCAGCTACATTGTACTTGCTGATTAAGTCCGACATTATAAAATGGATTTATTCAAGGTCAAAAATAAATCGCAGGTTATCCAACAAACATGACTTATGTCAATGTTCAACAATACTTTGAAAAAGTTAGATCTATAATTAAAAAATATGCCCAGTTAAACTGGGCATTGAATAATTTCAAAATCCGAATGTTAATTAACCTGTGAAATATGATAAAATTGCTATAACAATTATCACTAATATTACAGATAGGACAACATCAATTTTATCATAACTTCCCTTAGTAGCTGCTTTGTCTTCAGCACTCAGTGTGCCAAATGAAAGACCAGAAATTTTTGCATAATCAGGTGGTGCAGTAGCCAAACTAACAGACACACATAATATCACTGAAAATATGAACATAAATATCGCCATATGTGCAAAATTTATAGTTGCAAAATAGAATAACCAATTATTTACCTCCTCACCTGAGGTAATTTGGGGTTGGTAATAAATTTCACTTCCTAATCTTAACACCAATAGGAATAAACCAACCATTAATGTAGTAATTGCCGCTTTCGGTGTAACACGCTTCCAAATGATTCCCAGAAGAAATACGGTGGTTACTGGAGGTGCTATGTAGGATTGAACATTTTGAAGGTATTGGTACATGACTCCACCTCCAATTTTCTGCATAATCGGAATCCAGATAATTCCAAGTACTACTATAATTCCGGTAGCTACCTTACCAATTCTCAATAATTCCTTTTCAGATTTATTGGGTTTCAGTTTTTTATAGATATCAATGGTAAAAATCGTAGAGCAACTGTTAAAAACTGAGGCCAAAGAACTCATTAAGGCTGCCATTAATCCACCGGCTACTAGACCCTTTAAACCTACTGGAAGTAATGCCTTAACCAATACAGGAAATGCGCGATCAGCCCTATCTACTGTAAAGGTTTCAGGGTATTTAACAGTTAGAGCAAAGGCTATAATTCCAGGAATTAGGAAAATAAGAATTGGCATCAATTTTAAATAAGCTCCAAAGATGGCTCCTCGCCTACCAATTTTAATATTGTTTGCTGCAAGAGTTCGTTGTACAATGTATTGGTCTGTACACCAATACCATATTCCGACTATGGTTCCTCCAAATAGTAAACCTGTCCAAGGAAAATCAGGGTCAGACATTGGTCGCCACATATTGAAATGTTGTGGGCTCACTTCCCTCACAGTCGACTGAAGTTCGTCCCATCCACCAATTTCCTGTAAACCTAAATATGTAATTATTAATGATCCAGCAATTAAAATTACAGTTTGAAGTGTTTCCGTATAAATAACCGCCTTCATACCACCAATGATAGTGTAAAGGCCGGTAAATAGAACTACCCCAATGGCGCCATACCAAAATGGAATTCCTAATAATTCAGAAACTACAATTCCGCCGGCATAAATAGTAACCGAAACTTTTGTAAGTACATAGGCAACCAATGAGAAAACTGACAAAAACCAACGTGAACGGCTATCAAATCGTTTTTCTAAGAATTCAGGCATCGTAAATGCACCACTTCTAATGTAAAAAGGTAGAAAAAGCCAACCTAATAGTAAAACAATCCATGCATGTAGCTCGTAATGGGCCATGGGCGTACCCGATTCAAAACCTGTCCCTGCTAGACCAACAACGTGTTCAGATCCGATGTTAGATGCAAAAATGGAGGCACCGATAACGAACCAACCCACATTACGACCAGCGAGGAAATAATCTTCGGTATTTTTATTTTTTTGAAGTACTACCCATGCGGCAACTGCCAACAAGGCCAAGAAATATAACCCTAAGACCCACCAGTCTAAGGTTTCGAGTACAGTTTCCATAGTGTTAGTGTTAGATAGTGATTTTGTAGGTTAAATATATTGATTTATTATATTTTCAAACAATTCTTGTTTACCACTATGTAATTCTAACTCACCATTTTCTACTGCAATGTCATAAAGATCTTTGAAATTTAGATTTCCATTTTCAAAATCTTTGCCTTTTCCTGAATCAAATGAAGCATAGCGCTCCTGTCTTAATTTTTTATATGCTGAAGAAGATAAAATTTTATCTGCGGTAATAAGCGCTCTAGCAAAATTATCTGCCCCTCCTATGTGTCCGTGGAAAAGATCCTCCAAGTCAGTCGAATTCCTTCTTATTTTGGCATCGAAATTAACACCACCTCCTTGTAAGCCACCAGCTTCCAAGAATACCAACATTGCCTCAGTGGTTTCTAAAATGTTATTTGGAAATTGATCCGTATCCCAACCATTTTGGTAATCTCCCCTATTAGCATCTATACTTCCTAACATACCGGCATCGGCCGCAACCTGAAGTTCATGCTGCATGGTATGATTTGCAAGAGTAGCATGGTTAACTTCAATGTTAATTTTGAAATCTTTATCCAAGCCAAATTCTTTCAAGAAACCAACTACGGTTGCGCAATCAAAATCATATTGGTGTTTTGATGGTTCCATCGGTTTAGGTTCTATAAAAAAGTTTCCTTGGAATCCTTGTGAACGAGCATAATCTCTTGCCATTCCCAAAAATCTACCCATGTGGTCTAACTCTCGTTTCATGTTGGTATTTAAAAGAGACATGTAACCTTCTCTTCCACCCCAAAACACATAATTTTCACCTTTAAGAGCAATAGTTGCATCTAATGCATTTTTAATTTGCGCACCTGCACGGGCTACAACCTTAAAATCTGGATTCGTAGATGCACCATTCATATAACGCGGATTCGAAAAACAATTGGCGGTTCCCCATAATAATTTTACTCCGCTATCCTTCTGCTTTTCCTTTAAATAGTCTACAATTGTAAATAACCTATTTTCTGACTCTTTAAAAGTTGGAGCTTCATCCACCAAATCATAATCGTGAAAACAGTAATAATCGAAACCCATTTTGGTGATAAATTCGAATGCCGCATCAGCTTTTTCTTTTGCAGCAGCAAGGGGGTCGCTATTGGTTGACCAAGGATACACCTTAGTGCCAGGTCCAAATGGGTCACTACCAGTATTACATAGGGTATGCCAATAAGCTATTGCAAACTTAAAATGATCCCTAAGAGTTTTTCCGGCTACAACTTTTTCTGGGTCGTAATATTTAAAGGCCAAGGGATTATCTGATTCCTTTCCTTCATACTTAATTTCATTAATACCTTTAAAGTATTCTTTCTTTCCAACGAGTGCCATAATTCAAATTGATTAGTTATTGTAAATAAGTTTATAAATAAATTTCTTTTAATTCCGAAAGCCAGTTGTTGTAAGCCTCCATGTATTCTTTACGATTGCTTTGAGGCTCATAGGTTTGTTCAACCTTATTCGTGTTAAGTGCAGTCCTTATGGAATCGTAAGCGCCATTTCCATATGCCGCAGCCTTAGCTGCGCCTACAGCACCAGTCGTATCAACAATCTGAATTTTTGCCTCAACCAAGGTTGCAATAGTCTCAGAAAAAATCTTTGATCTGAATAAATTGTCATTACCAGCTTTGATAATTTTAATATCCACACCATCATCCTTCAGGATATTAATTCCATACACAAAAGAAAACGCAATACCCTCTAAAGCCGCACGGTATAAATGAGAGGTTGAATGCAAATTGAAATTCAAATGCCGGATTGTAGATCCATAAGATTGATTATTTAGCATCCTTTCAGCGCCGTTGCCAAAAGGTAAAACAACGAGTCCATCAGACCCAATGGATACATCCGAAGCCAAGTCATTCATTTCGGTGTACGGGCATTGCTTACCTATTTCCCGACGCATCCAACTATATAAAATTCCTGCCCCATTTATATTTAATAGTTTTCCAACAAGTGGCTTCTCCTTGGTGTAATTTACATGAGCAAAACTATTTATTCGAAGACTTTCTTTTGTTTTTATTGAATCGGTAACTGCATAAACTACTCCTGAAGTCCCTCCCGTTGCAGCAATATCTCCAGATTCTAGGACATTCAATGAAAGGGCATTATTTGGTTGATCCCCGGCTCTATAGCAAATAGGTGTTTCTGATGATAATCCAGTCTCTGCAGATGCCAGTTTAGAAACATGAGCTTGTTGAGAAAATGTGTCTACAATGGTCGGAATAAGTTCGGTGCTAATCCCAAGTTCTTCGAACATCCAATAAGCGGGTGTATCATTTTTAAAATCCCACATCATACCCTCCGAAAGTCCTGATTTGGTTGTTGCAACATTACCGCTCAACTTCATGGCTATAAAGTCCCCCGGCAGCATAATTTTATCAATTTTATCAAATAAGTCAGGTTCATTTTCCTTAACCCAAACCAACTTTGAAAATGTAAAATTTCCAGGACTATTCAATAAATGATCTCCACATTTAGCTTCACCAAAATTCTTATGCAACCTGTTGCCAATTTCAACAGCCCTACTATCGCACCAGATGATGGAAGGTCTTAAAACATTTTGATCTTTATCTACAACTACAAGTCCGTGCATTTGGTAAGCCACTCCTATACCTTTAACTTCATTCATTGAAACTCCTGTCTTTTCAGAAAGTCTTTTAAGGAGCATCAATGTATTATCCCACCAAATATTAGGGTCTTGCTCAGCCCAGTTAACATTAGGTGCAATAATGGGCATCTCATTGTCAGGATATTGAGCAATACCAATTGTTTCATTCGTCGCTACATTAATCAATGCTCCCTTAATTGAAGAGCTGCCGAGGTCTAGACCCAAATAATACATAACTAAAAAGATAATGATAAGTAAACCAATAAGGTTGAACCAAACTGCCAATGTGATTTGGTTTCGATTTTCCTATTTGATTATAAATTATAAAATTCATTCAATATAATTAGAAACCAAGTGAGGGACAATTATAATTGTTACAAATATCACTATAAATAAATAATTTCGCAATCGGTTGTCTAAATTGATTTTAACAATTCTCACTATCCTACCAAATTTTTGATACTTTTGGCGAGTTATTCATTAATATTCTAAAGCAATAATTGACCCATATATATCTGACTAACAATATATTAAATTAATTCACTGACTTCCTTGAAATTCTATTTATAATTTAGCATATTCAACCTGAAAGAAAAATGTCGAAGAAAAAAGATGTAACTATATACGATATAGCTGAAAAACTCAATTTATCGAGCTCTACTATTTCAAGAGCATTAAAAAACCATCATAGCATAGGGGCTAAAACGATTAAAAAGGTTCAAAAAACAGCAAAAGAAATGGGTTATACCCCTAATATTTTTGCTGCTTCCTTACGAAGCAACCAAACCAAAACCATTGGTGTTTTAATGAGCCGTATAAACCGCCCTTTTATTTCGACGCTGATAAGTGGAATTGAAGACCATGCACAGAAAAAAGGGTATAATATCCTTATAGCACAATCCAACGATTCTTTTAAAAATGAGGTGGAAATGGCAAATGCTTTATACAATAGCCGAGTGTCTGGAGTTATATGCTCTTTGGCTATGGAAACTGTTAATACCGACCATTTTAAACAATTTCAAGATAAAAATATACCTGTCGTTTTTGTCGACAGAACTCCAGCAAGCATAAATACATATAAAGTAATGATTGACAATTATTCTGCTGGCTACAATGCAACCAAACATTTAATTTTGCAAGGCTGCGAACGAATTGCGCATTTCGCAGGGTCTCAGCACCGCATGATATATAGTGAAAGAAGAAGAGGCTATATTGCTGCCCTCCAGGATCATGGAATTACGATTGATGAAAAATTGATTATTTATTTTAATAGTCTCAGCCATGAGGAAGGCGTTAAAGCCACCAAAAAATTATTAAAATCATCGAATCCGCCGGATGGAATTTTTACTGCCAATGATACTACTGGGGTTAGCGTAATACAGACGGCTAAAAAAATGGGAGTGAAAGTTCCTGAAGAATTAGCAGTAATAGGATTCAATAATGACCCAATCTCATCAATTATAGACCCTGGACTATCTACAATAACTCATCCGGCATTCCAAATGGGACAAACCTGTGCTGACCAGATTATTCATCATTTAGAGGAAAACTCTGATGACCAACTCACTTCAGTTACATTTCTTAAAACGGAAGTATTAGTGCGGGAATCTAGCAAAAGAAAGTAATTCTTCTTAAAAACCTTAATAATTACAATTTGAACCACTTTAAAGATTGGAATTGAATTTGAAATTTTGATGCAATCGTTTGCGTTATTTCCTTTGTTGTCACTTTTATTTTTATTTATTTTACAAGATAATTGATTACACCCCATATTATGAGTTATTTGGGATAATCACCTTACTAGGTTTATATGTCAATTTTATGCTGTAAAGCGAAATTAGTTTGTGCTTTTTTATTACTTATTTGTTTTAATGTTGCATTAGGCGATGACGGTTATGAATTATGGTTAAACTACAACCGCCCCTTAGATGCAAGTATATGTTCAGATTACGGAAATTACCTCAATAATTCTCGGATTATTGGAGACTCTAAGACAATGGAAATTATAGAGGATGAGTTAACCAAGGCAAGTAAGGGATTATGCAATTTTCAATTCAATCAAAATTTATCTAATAACCAATTAGTAATTGGAAACTACGAACTACTTCCTTCGGAGTTGAAAAATTTAATCTCTAACCGATTACCAAATAATCCGGAGGCATTTATTATCATTCAAAAATCAACCGGAAACAAGGAAATTGTCATTACTTCAAATAGCGATATAGGAGTTCTTTACGGAACTTTTGAATTTATTAAGCAATTGCAACTTGGTAACTCTATAGATGGATTAGAAATAGTTTCCTCACCGAAAATAGATTTAAGATTACTTAACCACTGGGATAACCTGGACCGTACTGTGGAACGCGGTTATTCAGGTTTTTCAATTTGGAACTGGCATACGCTTCCTGACTATATCGACCAACGCTATATTGATTATGCACGAGCAAATGCATCAATTGGAATAAATGGAACTGTTCTTACCAATGTTAATTCCAATGCATTGATTTTAACTGAGCCATATTTACAAAAAGTAAAGGCACTAGCAGATTTATTTAGGCCTTATGGCATTAAGGTCTATTTAACCGCAAGGTTTTCGGCTCCAATAGAAATAGGCGGACTAGAAACGGCTGATCCACTGAATCAGAAGGTAGTAGATTGGTGGAAAAATAAAGCCGATGAAATTTATTCGGAAATTCCAGATTTTGGAGGTTTTCTAATTAAAGCTAATTCAGAAGGGCAACCTGGCCCCCAAAATTATGGCAGAAATCACGTGGATGGGGCTAATATGTTGGCAAGAGCAGTAAAACCTCACAAAGGAGTTGTAATGTGGCGGGCCTTTGTTTATAGTGAACATAATGACGAAGATCGGGCTAAGCAGGCCTATTCTGAGTTTGTTCCCTACGATGGCAAATTTGATGATAATGTTATCATTCAAGTTAAAAATGGAGCCATCGATTTCCAACCAAGGGAACCATTTCATCCCATGTTCGGTGCAATGCCTAATACACCTTTGATGATGGAATTCCAAATTACCCAAGAATATTTGGGTCAAGGAACACATTTGGTATACCTCCCTGCTCTTTTTGAGGAAGTTCTAGAGGAAGACACCTATGTAAAAGGTAAAGGATCTACCGTGGCAAAAGTTATTGATGGTGAATTGTTCAATTATAAGATGACAGGCATGGCAGGGGTTTCCAATATTGGAACGGATCGCAATTGGACGGGGCATCATTTCCTTCAAGCAAATTGGTATGGGTATGGGCGTCTCTCCTGGAATCATGAACTTAAAGCGGAAGACATTGCTCGAGAATGGATTGCCTTAACCCTAACTAGAAATTCAAAAGCTATTGATTCAATTACAGAAATTATGATGGAATCCAGAGAAGCTGTAGTAAATTATATGGATCCTCTTGGCTTACACCACATATTTGCAACTAGCCATCATTATGGGCCTGGGCCATGGGTCGACAATCTTGGTCGCCCAGATTGGAATCCCGTCTATTATCATCAAGCTGATTCTGAGGGTGTTGGTTTTGACCGTACAAAAACAGGAAGTAATGCTTTAGAACAATATTCTCCTGCCATTCAGAAAGAATATGGGAATATTAAAACTATCCCCGAAAAATACCTCTTATGGTTCCACCACGTTCCATGGGATTACAATTTAAATAATGGGAAAACACTTTGGGACAATCTAGCATTAAAATATCAGGAGGGTGTTAACGAAGTAATTGATATGAAGAATAGTTGGAGTGGGTTAAGAAATGACATAGACCCCACTATTCACAAAGAGGTAAGTATGATGTTAGACATTCAATTAGCCGAAGCTAAGTGGTGGAAAGACGCGTGCTTAAGTTATTTTAATTCATTTGCAAAGAAAAAATATCCTTTGGGAGTAGAACCACCCAAACATTCATTAGAATATTATAAAACGTTGAAGTTTCCTTACGCCCCTGGCATTAGGCCTCAATGGTAAAAAATCCAATCTAAAAATAAACATGAGTAAATCAGTAATAATTACAGGAGGTAATGCAGGTCTAGGTTATGCAACTGCAAAAAAGTTTGTTTCTGAAGGTTGTAAAGTCCACGTTATTGGTCGCAATAAAGAGAAAACTGAAAATGCGTGCAAAGAACTAGGAGATTTAGCAATACCCTATATATTTGACCTCAATGAATTGGATGAAATTCCAAATCTAATCGAAGAGATTTCCAAACACGGAAGTATTGATGTTTTGGTTAATAATGCCGGTATCAACCAAAAAAAGGTGATAACCGAAGTAACTGACAAAGATTTTGCTTCAATAATTCATACAAATGTAGCCAGTGTTTTTACGGTAAGTAGAGAGGTTATTAAAAATATGAAGGACAATAATGGAGGAAGTATTGTAAACATAAGTTCCATGGCATCACAATATGGATTACCCAAAGTTATTGCATATTCGGCTAGTAAGGGTGCCATTGAATCTATGACACGCGCAATGGCAGTGGAAGTGGCACAATACAATATTCGAGTGAATTGTGTTGCTCCAGGTTTTATCAAAACAGATATGTCATCCAAGGCACTAAGTGATGATCCAGACAGAATGAACCGTGTTATGATGCGGACTCCTATGGGCAAGTTAGGCCTTCCTGAGGATATCGCAGAAACAGTATATTATTTCTCCTCTCCTGCCGCAAAATTTGTCACCGGTACCATTTTACCTGTTGATGGTGGTAATAGTATAGGTTTTTAGTCAAATCATTCATTTAGATAATTATTTGATTATTAATCCTTTATTGGTTAGAAGAAAACCTGGTAATAATAGTTAATCAGTATAATTACCTATTTTTCTAAATTGAATTGGGATACGTAATAATAGTTCCCATTCACAGTGCATTTAAATTCAAAAACCAATTTATGCCTTCAATAATTCAACGATTTGTGCTATTCGTATTCGCTTTTTTATTGGGATTATTCTTACTATTCAATTGCTCACAAGAAAATAAAAAAACTGAAACCAATGTAATTGAAGTTAGTAAGGCAAAAGATAATGGAGAACCAGATGCCCAAACTCTGGAAATGATTCAGCGTGTTAAAGATGCGGTCGAGGAGATTGATTTAAGAACGGCCCTATATGTGCTTAATAGCGAGAAGGTTGCCATGATTGAAAAAGAACTACAACAGCTTCAAGGCAAAAGCAGGACAAATTTACTTTTCACTTATGCAATAGAATTGCTTAATACCGGTAGAACGGAAGAAGCTATTTCTATTTTCAATGAGGTTTTAAACACTGTAATAAGCTCGGAAGTACCTTCCAAAAATGAGGTAATTTATATCATAAAAAAACAATTGGCCATTGCCTATATGCGTAAAGCGGAACAGGAAAATTGTCTCAACAACCATAACGAAGATTCGTGTATTATTCCTTTAAGTACGAAAGGACAACATTTGAATAAGGAAGGTGCCGAAAAGTCTATAACCATGCTTAACGACTTACTTGAAGTTAATTCAAATGATTACGAGTGTCAATATTTATTGAATATTGCGTATATGGCTCTTGGAAAGTACCCACATGAAGTCCCCAATGAATATAAAATTCCGGAGGGCTATTTCAATCAATCTGCAGCCTTTCCGAAATTTAAGGATATTGCCATGTCAGTTGGCGTAGATGCCAATCAGATGGCAGGCGGAACAATTGTAGATGATTTTAATGGTGATGGTTATATTGATATTATGGCTTCTTCGTGGGGGTACAATGATCAAATTCATTATTACGAAAATAATCGAAATGGTGGTTTTGATGACAAAACCTTGGAGGCTGGTTTAAAGGGTGTTACCGGTGGATTAAATCTGCGGCATGCGGACTTTAATAACGATGGGTTTTTGGATTTCATTATTTTGAGAGGTGCCTGGTTATCCGGACCAAAAGGGATTCCAAATTCTCTTATGAAAAACAACGGAGACGGTACTTTTACAGATGTCACCATATCATCTGGCATTTTTTCCCAACACCCAACACAAACAGCAGTTTGGTTCGATATTAATTTAGATGGTTGGATAGATCTTTTTATTGGTAATGAATGGTCTCCTATCAACAATAGCTATTGTGAATTATTTTTGAATAAAGGCGATGGTAGTTTCATCGATATCGCCCAACAAACTGGACTCAAGGCAAAAGGATTTTTTAAAGGTGTTGCAAGTGGCGATATTAATAATGACCTATACCCTGATTTATATCTCTCGGATTATTCCAATGAAAATTTATTATTTCAAAACATCACAACCGATACCGATAAACCAGTCTTTAAAAGTATTGGCGTTGAGGCAAAAGTTACACAACCCATTAACAGCTTTCCAACATGGATGTTCGATTTCGACAACGATGGATTTGAAGATATATTCGTTTCTGGCTACTCAACTGTAGAAAAACTTCCTGCTCAATTAATGGTTGAAAATATTAAGCATAAATACACTAATAATCGTCCACTACTCTACAAAAATTTAGGTAATGGTAAATTTGAAGAAATTTCACTTAAGGCACAGTTAAATGAACCAATTGCAACTATGGGATGCAATTATGGCGATTTAGACAATGACGGCTATCTTGATTTTTATCTTTCAACTGGAGATCCTGATTATTTTTCTATTGTACCAAATAGAATGTATCATAATGTGGGAGGCAAAAGGTTCGAAGATATAACTTATAGTGGCGGATTTGGGCATATCCAAAAAGGTCATGCCATTGGGTTTGGGGATTTAGATTTAGATGGCGATCAAGACATCTATGCTGTAATGGGTGGGGCCTACGAAGGTGATATCTACAGAAATTTATTGTTTGAAAACCCTATCGGAAACAAGAACAATTGGGTAAATATTAAATTAGAAGGTACCAAAAGTAATCGTTCCGCCATCGGGGCAAAAATAATGGTCACTATTGAGGAAAATGGAAAGGAACGAAATATTTACCATTCTGTGGGTACCGATGCCAGTTTTGGCGGTAATAGCTTATTGGCAGAAATTGGATTGGGAAAGGCTACCATAATTAAAAAGCTTCAAATTAGCTGGCCACATTTTTCAAAGAAAACCTCGATTTTTGAAAATGTTTCAATCAATAAAAATTATAAAATTATAGAAGGCAATGGAATTACCGAAATGACCCTAAAGACAAGACCTTTCTCTAAAATAGACCATACCCACATTCATCAATAAACACACGGGATAAAGAAATTCATCCACCAGATATATTCCATTAAATCAATTAGTGCAAAACATTACTTTTGAAATTTAAGCAATCGATTGTGTAAAGTGAAATTATACGTATCTTAGGGTTTTCATTCTCATTAATAACTAAGGTCTAATGAATTATAAGATTCCGTCAAAATCTGTCACCACAGTACTAACAATAATAGGAAGTCACTACTATAGTTTTTCTCAGCTAATTTTTGGTTCAATCCTCTTTTTAATTTCCACATCTTTTACGAGCGCTTTTCAAGCTAAAGGAAGTGAATCTTTCGAAAAAGTTCATGTAATTAAAACCACCGACCCCTTTGCTCGTGGTTTGTTTGTTACCACCGAAAAGAAGTCAGGTCATTTCCCTGTTGTTGAAAATGGCAATCCAACACCCATATTAATCAGTGAATCGGATTATGGGGGTGTCCAAAGAGTAGGAAAGTTTTTTCAAGAAGACTTAAGTAGAGTAAGCGGTAAGTCTGCTGCTTTAATTAATAAACCAACATCTTTAAACAATTTAATTATTGTAGGGTCTATCGACAGAAGTCCAATTATAAAGAATCTAATTTCCCAGGGAAAGATCGACGTTAAGCAATTAGAGGGAAAATGGGAAAAATTCTTAATTGTTCCAGTAAAGAATCCAATGGAAGGTGTGAAAAATGGTTTGGTAATCGCCGGTAGTGATAAAAGAGGTACCATTTTCGGAATGCTTGAGCTCTCAGAGCAAATGGGAGTTTCTCCATGGTATTGGTGGGCTGATGTACCGGTAAAAATGCGGGAAAACATCTATGTTAAAAAAGGAGTCCATACACTTGGTGAACCAAGCGTGAAATACCGTGGGATTTTCATAAATGATGAGGCCCCTGCTTTGACCGGTTGGGTTTATGAAAAATTTGGTGATTTTAACCATGAATTCTATGAAAAAGTCTTTGAACTTATTTTAAGGAACAAGGGTAACTATTTATGGCCAGCCATGTGGCGTCCTAGGGTCTTCTCTACTGATGATCCAGAAAATCTCAGATTGGCGGATGAATATGGCATTGTAATTTCTACTTCACATCATGAACCCATGATGCGTTATCATGAAGAATGGAGCCGCTACGATGGAGGTGATTGGAATTATAAAACGAATAAAGAGAAACTTCAAGAGTTCTGGCGTGGAGGAATAGAACGGATGGGCGATTATGAAAGTGTTGTTACCATGGGTATGCGCGGTGATGGAGATGAAGCTATGAGTGAGAGTACGGCTGTTGGTCTTATGAAAGAGATAATTGCAGACCAACGTAAAATAATAAAGGAAGTTACTGGAAAACCCGCTAAGGAGACACCACAAGTTTGGGCAATTTATAAAGAGGTCCAAGATTATTATGACAAAGGTTTACGTGTTGACGACGATATTTTGGTACTCTTTTGTGATGATAATTGGGGTAATATAAGGATTGTACCAAAAAAGGAAGATCTAAATCATGAAGGAGGCTATGGATTATATTATCATTTCGATTTCGTTGGAGGACCAGTTTCCTATCGCTGGCTGAACGTAACGCAAATAGAGAAGGTTTGGGAACAAATGAATTTGGCTTATGAATGGGGGATTCAAGATTTATGGTTAGTTAATGTTGGCGATATTAAACCTATGGAATTACCAATCGACTTCTTTTTAGATTTTGCATGGAATGCCAAAATGGAGGCAAAAGAACTTCCTAACTACTACAGAACTTGGGCAGCACAACAATTTGGAGAAAATTTAGCTAATGAAGTTGCAGACATACTCGCTCTTTCAACTAAATATTCAGCAAGGAGAACTCCTGAAATGCTAAAACCAAACACTTACAGTCTCACCAACTATAATGAGGCAGAAACTATACTAAAAGAATATAGCGAACTTTTCCAGAGAAGCGAAAATATCTACAGTAAACTGCCTGAAACATCAAAATCGGCATATTATCAAATTGTTCACTTTCCTATTGAGGTTCTTAAAAATTTGAATGAAATGTACGTTGCAGCAGGCAAAAATAGCCTTTACGCCATGCAGGGACGAGCTTCCACAAACCATTATGCCGATTTAGTTATAGAAAAGTTTAAGAAGGATAAAGAATTAACCGATTATTACAATAAATCCCTAGCAGGCGGAAAATGGAATCACTTTATGGACCAAAAATACATTGGTTACACAAGTTGGAATGAGCCCAGAATTGAAAAAATGCCTGAAATATCCTATGTTCGTCTACCTTCTGAAGCAGGATTGGGATATATTTTGGAAAATGGAGTAAGTAGAAACCGATGGTTTGGTGGAGGGTTGTTTTCTAATAAATTCAATTCGTTCGACAAAGTTAATAATCAGACTTACGAAATTGATCTTTTCAATACTGGTACCAATCCATTGGAATACACTTTGAAAACAGATAAAGACTGGATAAACATCTCTAAACCCTCAGGCACCCTAAAATTTGAAGAAAAAATTACAGTTGGCATAGATTGGTCTAAAGTTTCTAAAGAGGATACATCAGGCAAAATAACTTTATCCGGTGATGGACGTGATTACGAAATTGAAGTGCCAATCAATACAACATTCAATTCTGCCTCTGGTTATATTGAAAGTAATGGGGTTGTTTCAATAGATGCGGCTAAATTTTCTAGCAAAAAAGAATCTAGTGGGATAAGTTGGACAACTATCCCGAATATGGGCAGAACAAATTCTTCCATTACTGTTGAACCAGCAAATGCAAATGCCCAATTACCGACTGGATCTTCTCCTCGACTAGATTATGTTTTCACCCTTCAATCTAAGGCTGATATTGAAGTCCATTCTCTACTTTCCCCAACACTCAATTTTAAAAAAGAGGATGGATTGAAATTTGCCATTTCCATTGATGGTCAAACGCCACAAATTGTTAATATTCATGAAGGTGATTCAGTGCCAGATTGGGAATATCCTGAATGGTGGAATAAATCTGTTACTGATCGTGTGAGAGTTAAAAAAACAAAATTTGAAAACATTGAAGCCGGCACCCATACCCTCAAAATTTTTATGATTGACCCTGGTGTAGTTTTCCAAAAATTTATTGTGGATGCTGGAGGTCTAAAAGATAGTTATTTAGGACCTCCAACCAGTATGTATATAGAACCTAAAAAATAGCAGGTCCATACAAATTTGCCATTTCAAAACATAAATTTCTCTAATTAAATATAAGTTGAGAAAAGAGGTACAAATCGTTTTTCCAGACATTAAAATTGTGTCCACCTTCTTCAACATAAAAGATATGAGGAACTTTATGCTCTAACATGTACATATGAGTACGATTGCTAAAATTCATTAATCGATCATCTAGACCACAAGAAATCCATAATAGATTGATTTGTTCTCTAGCGGTTTCTGGATTAGGCAACAATTCTTCGGGAACTTTTGTGTTAGGGGCAGACGAAAAACCTCCAATCCAAGCAAAATGTTCCAAATTACCTAGACCAAAATTTAAAGATTGGCCTCCTCCCATTGAAAGTCCGGCAATAGCCCTATGTTGTCTATCTTTTAAAACGGGATAGGTTTTCTCTATATGCGGAATTAGGTCATTCAATAAATCTTTTTCAAATGTGGTGAATGCTTGCACCTTAATACTGTCAAAAACATCGCCAACAGCCCTATCATCTTTCATGGCTCTACCATTCGGCATAACTACAATCATAGGTGCCAATTTGTTTTCTGCATAAAGATTATCTAATATTTCTTGAGATTTCCCATTTCGCAACCACGCCATTTCATCCCCACCAATACCGTGTAACAGATAGAGAACTGGATATGTTGAAGAAGGGCCATAATTGGGCGGCAAATAAACCATGGCTTTTCTGGTTGTACCAACTGTTTTGGACTCATAACTTATTGAATCTATTTTCCCATGGATAATGTCACTTCTCACCTCATCAAATCCTTTTGGCGGCAAAGGTCTATTAGTTTGTGCTTTTAGGTTATTAATTCCTAAAAATAAAATGGATAGAATGACAAATTTTAAAAACTTCATTGGTTATATCGATTATAAGTTTTCAGTTGATTTTCAATTGTAATAGAACCTCTAAGTTTTAGTTTTTCACCTTTAACTGATTATCAGCCCATTCAACAAAATATTTAATGTTAGGGGTATCAGTATGACCTCCATCATGCTGTCTCCAGGCCAATGCACCATCGAGCAAACCAACTTTTACATCGGGCATTTGTTCGTTCATATAATCATCGGAAACCCCCAAAGCTTTTTTCCCATAAAGCCTATAGATAGGTTGAGCAGCAACCGCGGCCATATAACTTCCTTGGTGATCTAACCAATGAGCATCTCCTTGCTCAGGTATACCATAACTAATAAAAACCGGACGAGGGGCACAAAGAGCTATCAATTGATGGCTATCTACAGGTAAATTAGATGCATCCAGTTTACCTAATTTTCCTTTTTCAGCTCCATATTTAAGATAATTACCAGCCATCCAATAGTAGAATCCCCCAGTTAAATTCTCAACTGCCTCGCCAAAATTTCTGCGATGCAAGGTTGTCCCCCCTTTACCTGAGGAACCTATTAATCCAACGGCAAAGCGTTGATCAAATGCCATGGTAACTAGAGCCGCTTTTCCATATCTAGAAACTCCTTCGATTCCAACCTTTGTAGCATCAACCCTTGGATCTGTTTCGAGGTAATCAAGTCCCCTTGAAGCTCCCCAAGCCCATGCTCTCAAAGCACCCCATTGCTTAGGTGTTCTAGTTTTTCCTTTGTTCGTTAGAGCTATTACCCCAGTACATGTCAAAGATTCTCCATTATCTGGTTGTATTGAATTTGTATCGAGTTTAGCATAACCCCAACCAGCATTTATTAGGTCTCTTTCTCTAACCAATTCATTTTCTGAAAACCTATAAAAACCAAAATTATTGTAATTTGAAGGTCGCATTAATGGAGAATAAGCCGGATATTCGTCTAATATTTTAGCCGCCTTGGGATCTTTTCTCAATTCATTAAGAAGAACTTGATTTAGGTATTCAAACTCATTTTTTCTGGGTTGATTAGGCGCAGGAACCTCGGCAGGTCCGTACATCATTAAAAGAGGCACCTTTCCTTTGACATTTGCAGGCGTTACCACAACCATCGCGATATTAACATCAATAATAGGATAGGAGCGATTATCAACCTTTCCGATTAGCTTCTTAACTGTTACCGGTGTCCAACCAATTAGTTCCCGCTCTTCAAAAACGACTTCCCAAGTTACATCCGGTACATTTTTAGGTATTTCACCATAAACTTCTTTTTCAAAATCATCTACAATCTCCGGACGTCTTACCTTTTCCCAATCCTCAATTGTTTGCACCATTCTTCCATTTTTGGTTTCCATTAATTCAGGAAGTTCAGTAAATGGTGTTGCGAGAGCTATTTCATAATTTGCAGGATTCTCTTTTGCTTCAGCATTACCATTTTTCCCAGGCCTAAGCTCTGTTATGCCTAAAAGTTGTTTCATTTGTTCCTTATCCCGTGAGGCATCTAGGCATAAGGGGTCGGATAGGTTTGATTGAGAAAATGATAAAAAGGTGAAGGCTAGCAATGTTACAATATTAACCACAATGCTTTCTGTTTTGAAATCTTTAATGACACCCATTAAGTTTGATTATTTAATTATCTAAAATATAGTTGCATGAATAACTCAAGTTATTGTGAAATTACGAATAATTCCGCAACCGATTGTTCTAAATTAATCGTGATTACCAAAAGATTAATGACAAGTAAAGTATGGATTTGAATCGAATAGTTTAATATGTATTGAAAAGCGTTAAAGTTATTTTAATAAAATTAGGATGAATTAGAAAAATAGTTTCTAAAACTTACCTTTAAAGCAATAAACTATCAAACATGATTAAATATTACCCCCTAGTTTTAAGCGCACTGTTATTTTTAAATTGTGGCGAATCAACTTCCAGTGAAGATTCAGTAGACACACAACCTGAGGTCGCTGTTGCTGAAGAGCCAACAAAGCCATTAAAGGTAACCTATGAGAAGGTTGTTTCTGATCTTCAAATTCCATGGGGTTTTGTATTTCTTCCCGACAATTCTATGTTGATAACTGAAAAAGACGGCCGACTTATTCATTTTAAGGACGGACAAAAAACAGAGGTTAGTGGCGTGCCAGAGGTATACCAAAGAGGTCAGGGTGGCTTGCTTGATATCTATTTACATCCCAATTTTAATACAAACAAACTATTGTATATAACTTATTCTTCTTCAGAAGGCGAAGGTGAAGGAGGAAATACCGCATTGATGCAAGCAAAATTTAATAATAATGCATTAACTGAACAAAAAGTCCTATATAAGGCAACTCCGAATACCACTAAAGGTCAGCATTTTGGTTCTCGAATTGTGTTCGACAAAGATGGCTACCTGTACTTTACAATTGGTGAACGTGGTAACCGAGATGAAAATCCACAAGACATTACTAGAGACGGTGGAAAAGTTTATCGATTAATGGAAGATGGCACTATACCTACAGACAATCCTTTTTACAATGATGCTAATGCCAAAAAAGCCATTTATTCCTATGGCCATAGAAACCCACAAGGTATGGTAGTTAACCCAACTACTGGGAAAGTTTGGGTACACGAACATGGTCCCCAAGGAGGTGATGAAATAAATATAGTAAAGCCGGGAGCTAATTACGGCTGGCCTGTTATTACCTATGGCATTAATTATAATGGCACCAAAATTACGGATCAAACCTCCAAAGAAGGCATGGAGCAGCCCATACATTATTGGGTACCATCAATTGCACCAAGTGGAATGGTTTTTATAACCAGCGATAAATATCCTGGCTGGAAGGGTGATCTATTGGTTGGTTCATTAAAATTTCAGTATGTGGCCCATTGTAAAATTGAGGGTGATAAAGTTGTTAGTGAAGAAAAGCTATTAGACCTTATTGGCAGGGTCAGATCAATTGAACAGGGTCCTGATGGATACATTTATGTGGGCGTTGAAAATGTAGGTATCGTTAAAATAGTACCTGAGTAGTTAATAACTCTTGGGTTAATCTAAGAAAAGCCAATTCTAAATCTTTCACAAATTTTTACATTTGCCTAAATACATCTTTTTAGGTTAATGCTTATAATTGGAATTGCTGGTGGTACCGGTTGCGGAAAGACTACCGTAGTAAATAGAATTTTGCACGAATTACCAGACGGTGAAGTTGGTGTAATTTCTCAGGACTCTTATTACAAGGATACTTCTTATTTAAATTATGATGAACGGGTGGCAATAAATTTTGATCATCCAAGATCTATTGATTTCAAATTGCTAGAGTCTCATTTAAAAATTCTTAGGGAAGGAAAACCCATTCAGCAGCCTGTTTATTCGTTTGTAGAACACAATAGAACTGGCGATACCATAATCACTAATCCAAGGAAGGTGATGATAGTAGAGGGGATTTTGATACTCACCAACCCCGAATTAAGGGAAATGTTCGACATCAAAATTTATGTACATGCGGACAGTGATGAACGCTTAATTAGGCGATTGAAAAGGGACATTTCAGAAAGAGGACGAGACATAGATGAAGTGCTGAATCGCTACCAAAATACATTAAAACCCATGCACCAACAATTTATTGAACCAACAAAGGAATTTGCCGATATCATTATTCCTAACAATAAATATAATGATGTGGCTGTTGATATTGTAAAAACAATCATAAACGAAAGACTTTCAATTTAGAATGATATGAAAATTCAAAAGAAGCACCTAAAACCTTTCAAAAACTTGTTTGTAATTGTCTTGATTGCATTCGCAGTTTGGATGCTATTTTTTGATGCCAACTCATTTCTTATTCACCATGAATTAAATTCTGAAATGGATGATTTGGAAGAGGAGAAAGAATATTATCAACGTGAAATAGAAAAGGATAAAAAGGCCCTTGAGGAATTGAGCACGGAAGAAGGACTTGAAAAATTGGCCCGAGAGAAATATTACATGAAAAGGGAAAATGAGGAGATTTACATCATTGAATACGAAGATAGTTTAGACAATGATTGAAGACACGAACCATAATCTCTTCGCAGAATTCGATGAAGTTTCCGCTAAGCAATGGAAACAGAACATTCAATTTGAGTTAAAAGGTAAAGATTACAGTGACAATTTGGTTTGGGAAAGTCCAGAAGGAATCCACATAAAACCTTTTTACAATGAAGAAGATCTTCAAAAGATAATTTTACCAAAATTAAAATATCCCAAACATTGGCGGATTCAAAAAACCATCACTATTCAATCCAAGTTTAATGCTGACATTATTCTTGCCAAAATAGAAGAGGGTTTCGAAAGTTTTCGAATAATTCTAAATGGAGACAATGAAGCCCTTTCAATTGAAGAGCTAAACAAAATCCCAAGTAAAACTCCAATTTTTTTTGAAGTACAATCATCATCAAAATTGACTCTCAACGAAAAGCTCGGAAACTTTTCAGTGCAATTCGATCCTATCGCGCATTTGGTTAAAACGGGTAATTGGCACCAATCGCTAAATTCAGATTTTAATAATTTTAAAAATATCTTTAAAATTTTTGGTGCATTATCGGTCAATATTGAAACCTACCAAAACGCCGGAGCCAATTTGGTGCAACAATTAGCTTATGCCATGGCTCATACAAAAGAATATTGTGATAGAATTATGGAGGAAAAAAGTCCTGGAGTAATCAATTTTAGAGTTGCTTTGGGTTCTAATTACTTTTTTGAAATCGCCAAACTTAGGGCACTGAGATGGTTATGGGATAGTCTGGCAACCTTATATAATTGGGCTAATTGTGAATGTATAATTCATGTCGTTCCTAGCAAAAGGAACAAAACAATTTACGATTACAATACTAATATGCTTAGAACAACTACTGAGTGCATGAGTGGAGTGTTAGGTGGTGCAGATACAATAGAAAACTTGCCATATGATAAACTATACCATTATGAAAATGATTTTGGTGATCGACTTGCAAAAAATCAGCTGCTTATTTTAAAGGAAGAGAGTTATTTCGATGCCGTTTCTAATGCTACTGATGGTACTTATTATATCGAACAGCTCACACATCAATTAGCGACCAAAGCTTTAGCCCTTTTCAAGGAAATTGAAAAAAGTGGCGGTTTTTTAAAACAACTAAAAGAGGGAACCATTCAAAAGAAAATAAAGGAGGTTGCAAATGAACAACAAGCCGAATTTAATGATAAGAAAATTTTATCCGTTGGGAGTAATTTTCAACCAAACCCCAAGGATAGAATGGTTGACACTCTTGATTTTTTTCCTTTTCGAACTAAGGAGAAAAGAAAGACTCTTATAGAACCTATTGTAGAAAAGCGTCTTTCTGAAAAAATAGAGAAGGAACGTTTACAGCAAGAAAAAAATAATGAGACCCACTAAATGTCAGAACGAAAAGACATACAAGGATTAGAGTTATTATCAACATTAGATGGCCCGAAAAACAGTCTAGGGTTAATTCCTACTTCAGAAGAAATTAATCTAAAACGTTTTTATTCTACAAAGGATATTGAAGATTTAGGTCATTTAAATTTTGCCGCCGGAATACCTCCTTATTTACGAGGCCCCTATAGTACCATGTATGTTCAACGACCTTGGACCATAAGGCAATATGCAGGTTTTTCTACAGCAGAGGATAGTAATGCGTTTTACAGACGTAATTTGGCAGCAGGCCAAAAAGGTCTTTCCGTGGCATTTGATTTGGCCACTCATAGAGGATACGATTCAGACCACCCTCGTGTTGTTGGTGATGTTGGAAAAGCTGGTGTTGCAATAGATTCCGTCGAAGACATGAAAATTCTCTTTGACGGCATACCACTTGATAAAATGTCTGTTTCCATGACAATGAATGGGGCAGTTTTGCCTATTATGGCATTTTACATTGTAGCTGCAGAAGAGCAAGGTGTTTCAATAGAGGCCCTTAGCGGTACGATTCAAAATGATATCTTGAAGGAATTCATGGTCCGCAACACCTATATCTACCCTCCTACACATTCAATTAAAATAATTTCAGACATTTTCGAATATACAAGTAAGTATATGCCCAAATTTAACAGCATCAGTATTTCCGGATATCATATGCAGGAGGCAGGGGCAACTTGTGATATTGAATTGGCTTACACCTTGGCTGATGGACTTGAATATGTTAGGAAAGGAATAGAGGCGGGTATGGATATCGATACTTTTGCACCTAGACTTTCTTTTTTTTGGGCTATTGGAATGAATCACTTTATGGAGATTGCTAAAATGAGAGCAGCTAGAATGTTGTGGGCAAAAATCATAAAACAATTTAATCCGAAAAATCCAAAGTCGATGGCCCTGAGAACCCATTGTCAAACTAGCGGATGGAGTCTTACGGCACAAGATCCGTTTAACAATGTGGCTAGGACCTGTATAGAAGCTGCAGCAGCCGCATTCGGAGGAACTCAAAGTTTACATACGAATGCCTTAGACGAAGCAATTGCCTTGCCTACAGATTTTTCTGCAAGAATAGCCAGAAACACTCAATTATACCTTCAAAAAGAAACCCAAATTACAAGGACTGTTGATCCTTGGGCAGGCAGCTATTATGTCGAGAGCCTTACTCATGAAATTGCAGAAAAGGCATGGATTCTTATTCAGGAAATTGAAGAGCTCGGGGGTATGACGAAAGCTATAGAAGCTGGTATTCCAAAAATGCGTATAGAAGAAGCTGCTGCCAAAAAGCAAGCACGCATAGATTCTGGTAAAGACATAATTGTTGGAGTTAATGCTTTTCAATTAGAAAAGGAAGACCCACTCCAAATTTTGGAAGTGGACAATGAAACAGTTCTTAAGCAGCAAATTGAACGTTTAGAAAGAATTAAAAAGGAAAGAAATGAAGCTGAGGTAAAGATCTGCTTACAAAAACTAACTAAAGCTGCTGAAAATGATGAGGAAAATTTATTAGTTTTAGCCATAGAGGCCGCCAGGAATAGAGCTACCTTGGGTGAAATAAGTTCAGCCCTAGAACAGGTGTATGGACGGCACAAGGCAAAAACCCAATCTTTTACAGGCGTGTATAGTAAAGAAATTAAAAACGACCAATCATTTATAAAGGCCAGAGAGCTATCCGATAAATTTGCGGAACAAGATGGTCGTAGACCTCGTATTATGATTGCCAAAATGGGTCAGGATGGACACGACCGTGGTGCAAAAGTTGTTGCAACTGGTTATGCGGATTTAGGCTTTGATGTAGATATCGGACCCTTATTTCAAACACCAAAAGAGGTTGCAAAACAAGCAGTTGAAAATGATGTGCATATCCTAGGAATTAGTTCTCTAGCTGCGGGCCATAAAACTTTGGTGCCTCAAGTAATTAAGGAATTACATAATTACGGCAGAGACGACATAATGGTAATTGTCGGAGGGGTTATACCGAAACAGGATTATCAGTTTTTACTGGACGCTGGTGTTTTAGCCATTTTTGGACCGGGTACCAAAATAAGTGAAGCTGCAATCACAATACTAGAAATGCTTATCGACTAGTTATTGCAATTTAATTTAATTCACCTTTAACCTGCAAACCAATTACTAGAAAAGGTAATACTTTAAAAAACAACACTTTATTAAAATCACTGAATAATTATTCAATTCATATTGTTGACCATCTGTTAACAATTAGCATTTTAATAACAATGAAATAATTGTATTTTTACCTCGTTAAATTCAAAAACGATTAATGGGTAAAATCATTGCGATTGCCAATCAAAAAGGTGGTGTAGGTAAGACGACGACTTCGGTTAATTTGGCAGCTTCCCTTGGAGTTTTAGAAAAGAAAGTGTTATTGATCGATGCCGATCCTCAGGCCAATGCAACATCTGGTTTAGGCCTAGATACGGAAAGTATTGAAATTGGCACGTACCAACTTTTGGAGCATACAGCTTCTGCAGCAGACTGTATTCTAAAAACAGATTCTCCTAATGTTGATATCATTCCCTCTCATATTGATTTAGTAGCAATAGAAATTGAATTAGTCGATAAGGACAATAGGGAATATATGATGCGGGATTCTGTTGCTTCAATTAAGGACGACTACGATTATATTATTATCGATTGTGCTCCTTCGCTAGGATTACTTACACTGAATGCCTTAACGGCTTCAGATTCGGTGCTAATCCCAATTCAATGTGAATATTTTGCACTTGAAGGATTGGGTAAACTTTTGAATACCATCAAAAGCGTACAGAAAATCCATAACAAGGCATTGGATATAGAAGGTATGCTACTAACCATGTACGACTCTAGGCTAAGGTTATCTAACCAAGTTGTAGAGGAGGTGCAAAAGCACTTTAGTGATATGGTATTTAAAACAATTATTCAGAGAAATGTTCGTTTAGGTGAAGCGCCAAGTTTTGGGGAAAGCATCATTAATTATGACGTAAGTAGTAAAGGTGCCTCTAATTACTTAAGTTTGGCTAAGGAAATTATAGAATTAAACGAAAAATAATGGCAAAGGCAACAAAGAAACAAGCTTTGGGAAGAGGGTTATCGGCCTTGCTTAAAGATCCTAATACAGATATAAATTCTGTCAACGATACCAATGCGGACAAGGTTATTGGAAATATTGTTGAGTTGCCTATACAGAGTATTGAAATAAATCCTTTTCAACCAAGAACAAATTTTAATGAAGAAACCCTACGCGAATTGGCATCTTCTATTCGCGAATTAGGTGTAATTCAACCAATTACGGTTCGAAAGTTAGGCTTTAATAAATTTCAATTGGTTTCTGGTGAGCGAAGGTTTCGGGCTTCTAAGCTAATTGGACTCGACTCTATTCCGGCTTATGTCCGTATAGCTAATGACCAAGAATCTTTGGAAATGGCATTGGTTGAAAATATACAACGCCAAGATCTTGATCCCATTGAAATTGCGCTATCCTACCAGCGATTAATTGAAGAGATAAATCTAACCCAAGAACAGATGAGTGAGCGGGTTGGCAAGAAACGATCTACCATAACCAATTATTTAAGGCTATTAAAATTAGACCCTATCATTCAAACCGGAATGAGGGATGGATTTATTACCATGGGCCATGGTAGAGCATTAATATCTATTGAAGACACTGAAGACCAACTTAATATTTACGAGCAGATCCTTACCAAAAAACTTTCTGTAAGAGATACAGAAGCAATTGTAAAGAAATACCAGAATTCAACTTCTGGCTCAACTGCTAAAAATGAACCGACACCAGATTTCATTGAGACTGGTTCTAAAGATTTTTCATACTTTTTTGGCCATAAAGTGAAAGTAAAGGTTTCTAAAAATGGTAAGGGCAGTATTACTATACCCTTCCATTCAGAAGAAGATTTCAAAAGGCTAAGAAAATTGGTTAAAGGTGCCAAAGACTAGGTTTTTAAATATAGCCTTTCTACTTCTTATTCAATTTTGTTCCTTTGCGCAAGAAGAAAACGATTCAATAACAGTTGCGATTGAAGAGATACCTGTTAGGGTTGAGGATTCCGTTAAAAGGAAACCAATGGATCCATTATCACCGTCCAGGGCAGCTTTTTATTCCGCCGTTTTACCTGGACTAGGCCAAGCATACAACGGTCGATATTGGAAAATTCCAATTGTTTGGGGTGCAATAGGTACTGGTGTGGCCGTATTTAGTTACAACAATAAATTATTGAATAAATATAGGGATGCTTATAAAAGGCGATTGGCAGGATATACTGATGATGAATATTGGGGTGTTGATGATGACGGAAATCCATTGGTGACACCGCGTATTTCCGAAGAAGCCCTTAGAAGAGCGCAGAAATCTGTTAGACGCAATAAGGATATATCCCTTATGGTAACACTAGGGCTATATGCGTTGAATATTATAGATGCAAATGTTGATGCGCACTTATTGCAATACAATGTGGATGAAAATTTAGCTGTTCGACCACATATTAAATATAATGAGTTGGAAAAATCCTCTGACGTAGGGTTAAGTTTAAGTTTTAAATTTTAGAATGAAAATAGGTTTATTAGGATATGGAAAAATGGGTAAAACCATTGAAGGCATTGCGGTTAAAAGAGGCCACGAAATTACCCTAAAAGTGGATAAGGATGATGATCTACTTGATTTATCTAATGTAGATGTCGCAATCGATTTTAGTATGCCAACAACAGCTTTTAGCAACATTAAAACCTGTTTGGAAAATGGCACTCCGGTTATTTGCGGAACTACAGGGTGGTTAGATGATTATCCTAAGGCAGTAGAACTATGCAATGAAAATGGAGGAGCTTTTTTATACGCTTCAAATTTTAGTTTGGGTGTAAATATCGTTTTTAAAATGAATGAACTCCTTGCAAAAATGATGTCCGATTTAGATGAGTATGCTGCAGATATTGAGGAAATCCATCATACTCAAAAATTGGATGCCCCTAGCGGTACCGCAATATCATTAGCCAATGGAATTATAGAAAACTCAAACTACGATTCTTGGACATTAGATCAACCAAAGGGTAATCAATTGGGAATTATAGCCAAGCGTCTGCCAGACGTTCCAGGTACACATATTGTAAGTTATAACTCTGAGGTTGATACCATTAAAATTGAACATATTGCTCATAGTCGTGCGGGTTTCGCTTTAGGCGCAGTAATTGCCGCGGAATGGATATTAGATAAAAAAGGAGTGTTTAACATGCGTGATGTGTTAAACCTTGGTTAATATGTTCTAATTAAGGAACACAATTAAATATTTTTCGAAATTAAAGATTTAAAATAGGGACATGACGTTAACTCAATGGTTTATTTTTTTCTTGATAATCCAAATTCTTCACGGATTAGCTACTTGGAAATTATATGTTAAGGCAGGAAGAAAGGCTTGGGAAGCTTTTGTACCGGTTTATAATGCAATAATCCTAATGAAAATAATAAACCGACCATGGTGGTGGGTTATTTTATTATTCGTTCCAATTGTAAACTTGATTATGTTCCCTGTAGTATGGGTGGAAATTGCGCGAAGTTTTGGCAAAAACTCCTATAAAGATACCGTCCTAGCAGTGCTCACCTTAGGTTTCTATAGCTTTTACCTCAATTATGTAGCAGATATTTCTTATATAAAAGAAAGGGATATTAATCCTAAAAGTAGTTCTGGTGATTGGGTAAGTTCAATTCTATTCGCAATCGTTGCTGCAACTATCGTACATACCTATATCATACAACCGTTTACAATTCCTACTTCTTCCTTAGAAAAAACATTATTAGTAGGGGATTTTCTATTCGTCAGCAAAGTCAACTATGGTGCCCGAATACCAATGACAACCGTTGCGGCCCCTATGGTACATGATACCATTCCGGTTTTAAATACCAAGTCCTATCTATTTAGTGATGAAAAGAACAGTGATTCTTGGATGAATAAACTTCAGCTTCCTTACATACGAATCCCTGGATTTCAATCTATTAAAAGGAATGATATTGTAGTTTTCAATCAACCGGCTGATACATTATATAATATGTACAAGCCGGCCGATAGATATTATGCTAAGCCAATAGATAAGAAGACCAATTTGGTAAAACGGGCCGTTGGTCTACCTGGAGATAGCTTAGAAGTTAGAAATGGTTATGTATTTATAAATGGGAAACAGAATGTGTTACCAGAAAGGGCAAAACTTCAGTTTTCATATTACGTACAACCTAAATCATTCCAGTTTAGCCCACAGCAAATGAAAGATCAGTATGAAATTACTGACCCTTTCTATATTATTAATAATAACAATACCTATGCTTTTGCTGCTATAACCGATGAGGCAGTTGCACGTTTGAAAAACAACCCTAATGTACAAAGCATAACGCCTATTAAGGCTGTTGAAGGAGAACGGGATGGTGGTATTTTCCCAAAAAATGAAAATTATAATTGGAACAATGATTTCTTTGGACCTTTATATATTCCTAAAAAAGGAACTAGTATAAAATTAACTCCTGAAGTCTTGCCGCTTTACAAAAGGGTTATTACCGAATATGAAGGGCATACCGTTGAAAGCCGTGAGGGTGCTATTTATGTAGATGGTAAAGAAAGTAAGACCTATACCTTCGAAGACGACTACTATTGGATGATGGGAGACAATCGCCATAATTCCCTTGATTCTAGGGCTTGGGGATTTGTGCCTTTCGATCATGTAGTTGGTAAACCAGTCTTCATTTGGATGAGCTGGGATGGATTAAAAAATCCAAGATGGGATAGATTCTTTACCACTGTGGGTGGAAGTGGTCAACCTGTGAGTTATTTTACTCCATTTTTATTGTTGATAGCTATTTGGTTTGTCTATAGTAAAATTCGAAAAAGGAAGAAATCGGCCAAATAACTTCAAGTTATAACATGGCAGCTTCACTTATACATTTACCTTATTTTCCGAATATATCCCATTTAACAGCCGTACTGAGGGATGAGTATTTCCTGCTTGAACATTGGGATCATTATACAAAACAAACGTATAGAAATCGGACAAAAATTCTTGGGCCAAATGGCATATTAAATCTTACAATACCTGTAATACACAGTCAAAAAAACAGATCCTATTACCGTGATGTGAAGATCAAAAATTCTGAAAATTGGCAAGTGAGCCATTGGAGATCGATTGAAACCTCTTACAACGCTTCCCCATTTTTTGAATTTTATAAAGACGATTTAATTGAGCTTTATGAATTGAAATTTGATTTGTTATATGAATTCAATTTGAAATGCCTGGAAAAGCTCAATACACTATTAAATTTGAATTTAATTTGGAAAGAAACTGTTGAATTTCTTGACCAATATACGGAAGCAAAAGATTTCAGGTATTTGATAAAAGCAAAGAAGGAACCCATTTTTAATTTTGATCCTTATACTCAAGTATTTTCGGAAAAACATGGTTTCGCAACTAACCTTTCTATTTTAGATTTACTATTCAATGAAGGACCTAATACCCAAAATTATCTCAAACAACAAAACCTTTAAATAGTTTGGTTGATCAACTGGTTCATTATGGTATTCACTTTTTGCTGCCTTTAATAATCTCTATAAAGTTTTTTAAGAGTATTTGGGTTAAAGCGTACTTAATAATGCTCTTGGCATTTTCAATAGATCTAGACCATTTTCTCGCCACACCTTTTTTTGATCCTGAACGATGTAGTATAAATTTTCATCCATTACACACCTATTGGGCAATTGGCATATATATTTTTCTTGCACTTTTAAAACCGACGAGAATATTAGGAATCGGACTTGTCATACATATTCTTGCAGATACTTTGGATTGCCTCCTCTAGAAAATTAAAGTTATAACCTGATATTTGTTGAGATGGGATAGTGATCCGAGAATTCTTCTTGGTAAGATTTAAAGTTCTCTACTTCGAACTTCGGGTCGGTTAAAATGAAATCTATCCGCATTGGAAATAAATCAAATTTAAAGGTGCGTCCAAACCCTATACCAGCTTCCACGAAAGCATCATTTAAGCCTTCCCTTATATTTCTGTATACATAAGAATAAGCAGTGTTATTGAAGTCTCCACAGATTATTAACTTATGCTTACTTGACGATTTATGTTTCAGGAACAATTCCATTTGGCTCTGTTGCTGCCTAAAAGCCACCGCAACACGACGTAATAAATTTTCAGAGGTTTCCTCAGTTATAGGCTGGTTGGCCGTATCTATACGCAAGGACTGTAAATGAATATTATAAACTCTTACCGTATCTTTTCCCTTAACAATATCAGCATATATGGCATTATTGGCAGTATTTGGAAATTCTATTGAACCAGAATTTACAATAGGAAAACGTGAATATATAGCTTGACCAGTTCTAATTTTCCCTCTAGATAACTCTTCGTATTTGGAATAGCCTTTTAGGCTTAATGATGAATTTGGACGATATTCCTGCATACATAGAATATCAGGATTTTCCTTACTGATAAAAGTAGATATGTGCTCCTTAATATTTGCATCGGGTAGCCAATTGAAAACATTAAACAGTCGCACATTATAGGTCATGATTTTCAAACCATCCGTCGAATTAGTTTCATTATCACCTCCGAATTGGTATAGCGAAAGGGCATAATTATAACCTAATAACAACATCAATAGTGACAGCAAAAACTGCTTTTTCAGCCTAATAATCCAATATATAAGAAAAAAGAAGTTGAGGAGAATCAAAAAGGGTACGGTTAAACTAAGAATAGAAACAAACGAAAATTTAGCCGGAGGAACATGAGGCAACAAATAAGAAACGGCCAGTAATACTGCCGCTATAGAATTCAAGATAAAAACAAACTTATCGAAAAAATTCAGGCCTCTCATATGGTCATTCCTTTCCCGCCTTAAATAAGAATTCCTTTTCTTCCTTGGTTAAACTTTCATAACCACTTTTACTAATTTTATCGAGTATCAAATCTATCCTTTTCTGTTTTGTAAACTGATTGAATTCTTGCTTATCCTTACCAGCATATTTCCTTTTACCGCTTTTATGAACAGTTTTTAAATGTGCTTTTCTTTTGAATAGAGTTGCTATTGAATCCATCAAACGTTCAAAACCTTTACCGATATCATTTCCTCTTTGCAATTGGACAGCATACATATATCCTAATAAACTACCTCCAAGGTGAGCAATATATCCTCCTTGGTTAGCAGAAAATAAACCTAATAAGTCTATTAAAACAACCGCTATACCAATGTAATAAAGTTTTATGTTAAATGTAAAGAAACGCATTTCTGTCTGCGGCATGTAGGCACAAATAAAAATAAGCAATGCCCTTACACCCGCAGAAGCACCAATTAGCGAATTTACAGCCCGTAAACTACCTTCAGGCAGCACATTATAAATAAATAAAAAGGACAGTCCACCAAAAATAATCCCCAAGAAATAAATATTTAGAGTCATTTTGGTTTTAAACAAATTCATGGTAATCCTAGATAAGTAATAAAGAACCAACATATTAAACAACAAATGGAAAAATCCATAATGGAGAAATCCGTAGGAAATAATGGACCAGGGTTGCTTAATGTAGGCAAAAAAATCCTTTGGCAATTCAAACCAACGTAACCAACTTAAACCAAATGCCCTAAGAAAAAAAGCTAAAACGAAGACAGCCAAATTAACTAAAATGATTGTTTCTAACGGATTGAGATTGTTAAGTTTGGCCTTAAGGTCTTGTTGCAAAGAGGTCATAAATCCCAACGATTTTTATTGAATTGTGTTTTCTTCCAATACCACATTATTAAAAAGCCTGTCAAGGCCCCGCCTACGTGTGCGGCATAGGCTGTATTACTAGGACTAAAGAATGATTGTCCTGTTACAGCAGAGATTAAATCTAAAATTATAATTCCCGGAATAAAGTACTTAGCTTTTATAGGAATAGGCAAGAAAATCAACATCAATTGAGACTCGGGATACAACATACCAAAAGCAACAAGTACACCCATAATTGCACCTGAAGCCCCTACCATGGTACTTACCGTATTATAATTTAATTCAAATAATGCTCTAAATAACGTATCTGTAATAACACCAGGATTCACACTATATTTTTGCAATAATGGTTGAAGTTTTTGACCTAGTATCTCGCCCTTAAATGTAGTACCGTCCAATATATTTAAATTAACAGCTTCCTTAATAAATGCTTGTGGGAGGCCGGCATCATGAAGAGCCATTAAATTCGGATAAATCTTGAAATAATATACACCTATTGTTACAAGGGCCGCTCCTAACCCACAAGAAATGTAGAAAAATATAAATTTTTTAGCCCCAAATCTTTGTTCTACGGCAGTACCGAACATCCAAAGGGCAAACATATTAAAGAAAATATGCATGAAACCTCCATGCATAAACATATGGGTAAACAATTGCCAAGGTTGAAAATTATCGTTCATTGGCACATAAAGAGCGAACCATTTGTAGAACAAATCATTTCCAATGGCCAAGGTGCCAATAAACATTAGCACATTAATAATCAATAAGTGTTTAACGGTTTCTGTAATTCCTCTTATCATATTGCTAATTTCACAGCTTAAATTGTTTTTCAATATCTCCCAAGGCCATTGTTATAAATATAGGCTTATTAAAGGGTGATAATGAAGGTTCTTTACATGCGAACAATCGGTTAACCAAATCTTCTTGCTCTAATGCAGACAAAGACTGACCTGTTTTTATTGCTAAACTTTTGGATAGGGACTTGGAAACCATGTCGTGGGTCCCAAAATTTGTATCTGGTATTTCCTGGGTTACATCGGAAATTAAATCTTCTATAATTGTTAAAACCTCACTCTCCGGAACTCCTATCGGCACACCAGTTACTTCAATCTTAGAATCTGAAACAGAGCTATACAATAATCCCGCATGAGCAAGATCCTCCTTTATAGTATCGAGAACCGAAAATTCTTTTCTAGTAAATTCTAAGGTTATAGGAAAAAGCAATTGTTGACTCACCGATGCCTTTGTCGTTAACTGTTTTAAATATTCTTCGTAAAGTATGCGTTGATGGGCTCGATTTTGGTCGATAATCAACATGCCTGATTTTAAGGCAGTAATAACGTATTTGGTAAAAATCTGGTAGGTTTTAATTTGAACCTCTGTGTGGTCTTCCCCAAAAATTTTAGAATGCTTAAAATCCTGTTCTATTCCAATTACAGCACTCTCAGCATCACCTTTAGGTTCCAACTCTAAATCCACGTAAAGACTCTCCCATGATTCTTTTTGTTTGCTTCTGAAATTCGTAATGCCACTAGACCGATATTTTGTTTCTTCTTGAAAGGGATTAAAGTTCCTATCTACCTCAACAGTTGGCCATGTAACGGGTTTATCTTTATAATTATAAGGTGTGTCTAACTGGCTGTCTCTATCAAAATCTAATACAGGTGCAACATTGTATTGGCCCAAAGAATGCTTAACTGCTGCCCTAATCAATGCGTATAGCGAATGTTCATCATCAAATTTTATTTCAGTTTTGGTCGGATGAATATTAATGTCGATTGATTTTGGATCCACTTTAAATTTCAGAAAATATCCAGGCTGATATCCATCTTTTATAAGTCCTTCAAATGCTGACTTTACTGCATGATGTAAATATGGACTTTTAATGAATCTGTCATTCACAAAAAAATACTGATCATTCTTTCCCTTTTTGGAAAATTCCGGCTTCAAAACAAAACCATCAATATCTACTAGTTCCGTCGCTTCATTGACCGGTACCAATTTTTCATTCATCTTAAACCCAAATAGGTTGACTATTCTTTGCCTAAAATTAGAGCTAGGTGTACTAAACATTTCAGTACCATTATGCCACATGGAAAATGCCACATTTGGATGCGCAAGAGCTACCCTATGAAATTCATCAATGACATGCCGTAATTCTACCGTATCCGATTTAAGGAAATTTCGTCTAGCTGGTATATTGAAGAAAAGATGTTTTACAGAGATTGCAGTACCTTTTGGTACAACTGATGCTTCTTGGGATTTCACCTCACTACCTTCCATAATAACGGTGGTTCCCAATTCTTTTCCGTCAGTTTTTGTTTGAAGTTCGACATGTGCAATTGCTCCAATACTTGCCAGTGCTTCTCCTCGAAAACCCTTGGTATGTATACCGAATAAATCCTCTGCAGAACGAATTTTTGAAGTTGCATGACGCTCAAAACACAAGCGAGCATCTGTAACGCTCATACCCATACCATCATCTATAACTTGAACGAGAGTTTTTCCTGCATCCTTTATAACCAATTTAATATAGGTCGCGCCTGCATCTATAGAATTTTCCAACAATTCCTTAACTACAGAAGCTGGACGTTGTACAACTTCTCCAGCAGCAATTTGGTTGGCCACGTGATCTGGAAGTAACTCAATAATATCTGCCATCAGCGATCTGCGAAGAATATTGAAAGATCAAATTCAATGAAAATCAAGAATAAAAGTATAAGTACGGCAATTATTATTAAAACCCTACGATTTGCACCAGTCTCATCTGGAACACTATTATAGTCATCTAGTGCGTTATTGATTTTCGTTTTTAATCCAGAATTAGAACCTGCAGTAACCCTAAAATCGTCAAACTTATGTTTTATCTCAAATGGATTACCCTCGCCCTTATAATGACGTGGGACATAATTGAACTTCTTGTTAGTACGCTTACCAAAAATACCCATAATACTTACATTTCATAATTACATAATACCATCCAAAGCACAATTACCATACCCAAAATAATCATGAATACAATTAAAGGGGATTGGCTTTTTGCCTTTCGTTTATGGGATGCCCGAACCGATTGCCATTCTTCCTTAATAGAATGGTCCTCCTTAGAATCATCTTTAAGGCTTCTAGGTACGTAATTAAATCGTTTATGTTTTTTCTGCCTAAAAAGCATGTTACGGAGGTACAATCGATAACGTTCAAATGTACTTAAAAATCCTAGGAATTACCGAAGACTCCTGCTAAAAAATGTTAACAGATGATGGGTTAAGAACTATGAATTCTTTATTGCTGCCATCTTAATTGCCGCAATTGCAGCTTCCGTGCCTTTGTTTCCGTGAATACCACCAGACCTATCTATTGCCTGCTGTAAATTGTCATCCGTTAATACACAGAAAATCACAGGAACATCGTTAAGAATATTAAGGTCTTTTATACCTTGAGAGACCGCCTCACACACAAAGGTGAAATGTTCCGTTTCTCCCCTTATTACACTGCCAATAGCAATAACGGCATCTACATTTCTTTGCTGTAATTTTTTACTACCATATACCAGCTCAAAGCTTCCGGGTACCTTAATAATTTCAATATTGCTATCTAATGCTCCACAATCTATTAAGGCTGATGTTGCACCATCTAATAATGCACAAGTAATAGAGTCGTTCCATTCTGAAACAACAATCCCAAACCGAAAATTTTTCGCGTTTGGGATTGCATTTTTATCGTAATGTGATAAGTTGGTAGATGCGGTAGCCATATTACTCTACGCTTGCTTCTGCCCTTCCTATATATACCTCAACGTTAGTAGCCTCATTAGAGTCTGGGTATTCCTCCTCAATGCGCTTGTAGTAATCTAATGCTTTTTTTGAATCGCCAAGTTTATAAGCAACATTTGCAGCTTTAAACAAATATAAAGGTGCTGTAAAATCATTTTTTGAAGCCTTAAAAGCTTCTTCATAATATCCCAATGCGTCTTCTGGCTGGTTTAACTGAATAAAGGCATCTCCAATTCCACCTTTGGCAATTGGCTTTAACATCATATCATCTGAAGAAAATGCACTTAAATATTCTATTGCCTTTTGGTAATCTCTCAATTTCAAATAAGCCATTCCTGCATAATAATTAGCCAAATTTCCGGCAGGTGTAGAACCATATTCATCGGCTATATCAACAAAACCGAATTTACCTTCGGCTCCATTCAATGCCAAAGTATATAAAGAATCTTTATTGGAAGAAGTTTCTGCTTCCTCAAAATATTGCTTGGCAGTAAACATTTCATTCATTCCTTCGGTTGTTTTCGGACCAATAATGAATTCAGTGTATCCCAAATAGCCTAATACTATTACCGCTATGGCACCGACAACGCCGTAGATGATGTTTTGGTTTTTAACTACCCACTCTTCAGTTTTAGAAGCAGACTCGTCTAAAGTATTAAATACTTCTGCAGTTGTTGAGTTCTCCTCAATAGATTCAATCTTTTCCGCTTTAGTAGTCGGCTTCCCTCCTCTTTTCTTATATGTTGCCATTTATTCTCTATTTACGCGCCGCAAAAATATAATTTTTATTGGTATTTAAAAGTCAAAATATTTGTTATTTTTCAATAATTTGCGAGACTTTAGAAAGTCTTATCCTCCTAAATTTCAGCAGGTAATTTCCTTTATGATTTTAAAAACCCTTACGTTAATTAATTACAAAAACTTCAGTGACAACACCTTTGAATTCGATTCAAAAATCAACTGCTTCGTGGGCGCTAATGGTATTGGCAAAACAAATGCACTAGATGCAATTTACCATTTGGCATTTGGGAAAAGCTATTTTAACCCTATAGCCTTACAAAATATTCAGCATGGTGAGGATTTTTTTGTAGTTGATGGCATCTTTGAACGTTTGGGTAAAACCGAAAAAATCATAGTTTCCTTAAAACGTGGTCAGAAAAAAATGATTAAAAAAAATGGAAAACCCTATGAAAAATTTAGCGAGCATATAGGGTTTATTCCTGTTGTAATAATTTCTCCAGCAGACAGAGATCTAATAATTGAGGGGAGTGAAACAAGACGAAAATTCATGGACGGGGTCATTTCCCAAAGTAACTCTGTATACTTAGCCAAGCTTATAAAATATACTAAAACGGTTGGTCAACGAAATGCCTTACTCAAATACTTCGCGCTGAATAACACTTTCAATCAACAAACTTTGGAAGTCTATGATGAGCAGTTACACACTTTAGGTCATGACATTTTTGAAGAACGCAAAAAATTCTTGGAAACATTCATTCCAATTTTTAAAGAGCGATATAAAGTAATTAGTGACGGCAAGGAAAATATTAATCTTACTTATTCTAGTGATCTAGCGGTGGGCAAACTTCTCGAAATATTGAAAGAGAATCAAAATAGAGATAAACAACTTCAATATACCAGTAAAGGCATTCATAAAGATGATTTAGATTTTCAAATTGATGATCATCCAATCAAAAAATTTGGCAGCCAAGGGCAACAAAAATCTTTTTTAATTGCCTTGAAATTGGCTCAATTCGATTTTATTAAACAACAAAGCGGTGTAACTCCAATTTTATTATTAGACGATATTTTTGATAAATTGGATGAACAACGGGTAAGCCATTTAGTGGAATTGGTAAATGAGGAACATTTTGGCCAAATCTTCATTTCAGATACCCATCCTGAACGAACAGAAACCATCGTTAAACAGATTCATCAGACCTACAAAATGATTCAATTATGAAAGGCCTCCTATTAATACCAATTGTATTTTTAATATCGTGTTCTACAAAACCAAGCATTGAAAACTTAACTCATTTAAATGGTTATTGGGAAATTCAGGAAGTACAAAAACCTAACACCAGTTCATTTAAATATTCCTATAATTCCACAATCGATTATTTCGAAATAAACGATGAACTAAAAGGTTTTAGAAAAAAATTAATGCCTCAACTTGATGGGACTTTTCAGGAAAATGGCACGGCTGAAACCATAGCAATAATAACAGACCCTGAAACCTTAAAAATCATATATACAACCCCTTATTCCACTTGGGAGGAATCGATAATAAAGCTCAATGAAAGAGAGTTAGAATTAGTGAATACTGATAAAGTTCGTTACATTTATAAACGCTATTCACCTTTAAATTTTAGCGAATGACACGACAAAGTGAAGAATCGCCATTAAGTGAAATCCTTAAAAGTTTTATCAAGGAGAATCATCTAGATTCCGGACTCAATAAAGTAGAAGTTCAAGATGCTTGGAAAGAGCTAATGGGACCGGGGGTGAACAAATACACTTCAAAAATTCGATTTGAAGAACCAACCCTTTTTGTTTATTTAACCAGCAGTGTCCTAAGGGAAGAACTTAGTTATGGAAAAGAAAAGATAATTGCCATGCTAAATGAACATATAGGCATTCCTAACCTTATTACTAAGATTGTACTTCGTTGACCGATGAAACTATTCAAAATACTACTTTCGTTTGCCCTTGCAGTTGCAGTTTTTTGGTTATTAAATAACAAAATAGGTACTGCACCCCCACTAGGAAAATTTTTCAATCCAAACACAGGATTCTACCAGAATGAGGCTAACATGGATTTTTATACATTACCTCAAGAACAACTTCAAGATTCTGTAAATGTCTATTATGATGAGCATCTGATCCCACACATTTTTGCTAAAACAAATCATGATTTATATTTTGCCCAGGGATATGTAACTGCACAAAATAGGTTGTGGCAAATGGAATTCCAGACACATTCAGCAGCCGGGAGAATTTCTGAAATCATTGGTGAGGCTGCATTGGAATATGATAGAGGCCAGAGACGAAAAGGTTTGGAATTTGGGGCTGAAAAGGCATTGGAAATTATAACAAAGGACACTGAAACCACGGCATATTTAGAAGCTTATAAAGATGGGGTAAATGCATATATAAATGGATTGTCTTCAGCCAATTACCCGATTGAATATAAATTGCTTGATTACCAGCCAGAACCTTGGACTATTAAAAAAACAGCACTATTCTTAATGAACATGACAGATATGTTAGCTGGCAAGGACAAGGATATGGAATATACCAACGTGATAAATTTGTTGGGTAAAGAACGATTCGATTTTCTTTATCCAGACTTTTTTGAGGGAATGGATCCGGTTATTCCACAAGGAACCGAATGGAATTTTGAAAATGTGGAAACACCAGAAGTTCCAGAAGACTACTTTTATCAGGATACTATTAAGGCTGTTATGGAAAAACCACATCCTGATAATGGCAGTAACAATTGGGCAGTGAGTCCAAATAAATCAAAAACGGGAAATGCCATTTTAGCAAATGATCCCCACTTAAGCTTAAAATTACCATCCATTTGGTATATCATGCAATTACATGGGCCTAATTCTAATGCTATGGGGGCTACGCTTCCGGGTGCGTTGGGGATAATCTCAGGATTCAATACGCATATTGCTTGGGGGGAAACCAATGCTACTAGGGATGTTAGAGATTGGTACAGCATTGAATTTAAAGATCCTAAAAAAGATTTTTACAAATATGAAGGGGAATGGCTACCAACAACCAAACGGATAGAAACTATAAAAGTTAAGAACGGAAAAATATTTAATGACACAGTTGTTTATACACATCACGGGCCAGTCGCTTATGATGATACTTTTAAGGCCGATAATCCATTAAAAGGTTATGCCTTAAAATGGACAGCCCACCTAGGTGGAAACATGCAAAAAACATTTATTGGATTAAATGAAAGTAAAAATTATGCTGACTATGTTAAGGCCATTTCAGGTTTTGTAGCACCTGCTCAAAATTTTGTATTTGCATCAACAGAAGGAGATATAGCAATTTGGGTTCAAGGAAAATTTCCAAATAAATGGAAGGGACAAGGAAAATTTTTAATGGACGGCAGCAAGAAATCTAACGAATGGCAAGGATTCATACCACAAGAATACAATGCTCATATTAAAAATCCAGAACGTGGTTTTGTCAGTTCCGCCAATCAAACACCTGTGGATTCCTCTTATCCCTATTTTGTTTTTAATGATGGATATGATACTTACAGGAGCAGAGTAATTAATAACTTTTTCAATTCTAAGGACAAGTTTGATATTGATGACTTCAAAAATCTACAATCCAACAACTTCAATTTAAAAGCCAAAGAACTTATCCCAACAATGGTTAAAGCCTTAGATTCTATGGAATTAAGCGAAACAGAAAATTCCTATTTAGAGGTTGTAAAGAATTGGGATTATTATAACAATATTGATTCTCCCGGCGCCACAATTAGCACAATTTGGGAACAAAATGTCTCTAAGCTGATGTTAGATGAGTATTTAAATTCAGAAGAGCCTATGTCGACACCTTTTGCCTTTAAAATAGTTGAGTTATTAAAATACTACTCTAACGATCCTTTGATGGACATTCAAGAAACTGAGAAAATTGAAACGGCTCCAGATTTGTTTAAACTAGCTTTTGAAAAGACCATACAAGAAGTTGAGACTTTCAAATCGGAGCATGGAACTTATAATTGGGGTGAATATAAAGGTACTTACATAGGTCACCTATTGAGGGATTTACCAGCATTTTCTAGGTTTAATGTTCCAATAGGCGGTGATAAAAGTATTGTGAATGCGACCTCAAAAAACCATGGAGCTTCTTGGCGCATGATAGTTGAAATGAGCACCCCACCTAAGGCTTTAGGAATCTATCCCGGAGGACAGAGCGGAAATCCAGGAAGCTCACATTATGATGATATGATAGACAGTTGGGCAAAAGGTGATTATTTAGATCTAGATTTTATTCAATCGGAAGAGGATGTTAATCCATCTTATAACATATTAACCTTAAAACCTCAAAATGAGTAGAGCGCTTCTAAATTTTGTCTCGACTTTGGTAGTCGGTTTTATATTGTCCCAATTCTTACCTTGGTGGCATGTTATGCTCGCTGCTTTTATTATAGGCTTTGTAATTGATTTAAAAGGTGTGAAGGTGTTCCTTATTCCGTTTTTAGCAATGGGGTTGTTATGGTTAGTTTATGGTCTTATGCTTTCCGCTCAGAATGATTTCATTTTGACCAAGAAAATTGGAGTGCTTTTTACTATTGGGGAAAGTGCTGGAGGTATTTTAGCTATTACATTTTTAATAGGCGGCCTTGCGGCTGGTGTTGCAGGCATTTTGGGTAAGCAACTTAAAACAATGATTAAATAAAAAACCCAGCTTAAAGCTGGGTTCAAAATTTATTCAGAAGAAATATTAAAACATTTCTCTTCCTGCAAAATGGAAATTGCCTTCTATTTCAGCATTTTCATCACTATCACTACCGTGAATTGCGTTTTCACCAATAGATTTTGCATATAATTGACGGATAGTTCCTTCAGCCGCGTCTGCCGGATTTGTCGCACCAATTAAGGTTCTAAAATCTTCAACTGCATTATCTTTTTCCAAAATTGCAGCCACAATTGGCCCACGAGTCATAAATTCAACAAGCTCACCAAAAAATGGTCTCTCTTTATGAATAGCATAAAATTCACTTGCATCTCTTTTGCTCATTTGCGTGAATTTCATGGCTACGATTCTAAATCCTGCTGCGTTTATTTTTTCAAGAATTGCACCGATGTGGCCTTTTTCAACCGCATCTGGTTTAATCATTGTAAATGTTCTGTTTGTTGCCATTTAAAGTTGTTTTTTTTGCTCGTGCAAAAGTACTGCTAATCTTTATAATTACAAGTATGCCACTCATTAAAAAATTGTAACTTCGCAGCCTATGACAGATGAGCAGACTGAAGAACTTTCCAAGCTTTTAGAAAAGCCAAAACATATAGTTATTGTTCCGCATAAAAATCCAGATGGTGATGCCATGGGATCTTGTTTGGCACTTTACCACTTTTTACGACCTAATCATAACTGCCATGTTATAGCACCTAATGACTATCCAGATTTTTTAAAGTGGTTGCCAGGAACAAAAGATGTAATCATTTACGAAAACAGGCAGGAAGAAGCAAAGGCCCTTATATATAAGGCCGATATTATTTTCACTTTAGACTTTAATGCGCTTGATAGAATAGGTGGAATGGAAACACCTGTTTCAGAAAGTACGGCAGATAAGGTTATGATAGATCATCACCAGCAACCTGAAGATTATGCCTCAATAACCTATTCTGAAATTGGCATCTCATCTACCTGTGAAATGGTATATAACGCCATTGAAGCCATGAACAAAAAGGATAAAATAAACAGTGAAATAGCAACCTGCCTGTATACGGGCATGATGACGGACACTGGGTCCTTTAGATTCCCATCTACTACTAGCCAAACTCACAGAATTGTTGCCGATTTAATAGACAAAGGGGCAAACCATTCCGATATCCATAATCGAGTTTATGACACAAATTCTTATCATAAACTCCAATTATTAGGAAGAGCTTTAACAAATCTCAAAGTACTGGAAGAGTATAAGACGGCATACATTACCTTAACCCAAGAAGAATTAAATCTTTTCAATTTTAAAAAAGGTGACACTGAAGGTTTTGTCAACTATGGCCTCTCTTTAGAAGGAATTGTATTTGCTGTTATCTTCATTGAAAATTCCCAAGAAAACATTATCAAAATATCCTTACGATCTAAAGGTGATTTTTCTGTTAACGATTTTGCTAGAAACCATTTTGGTGGTGGCGGTCATATAAATGCTGCAGGAGGAAAAAGTGATTTATCCTTAAAAGATACAGTAGCAAAATTTATTAGTATATTGCCCAGCTATAAAAATGCCCTGAATAATGAAAAGTAGCGTTGCAATTATTATACTAGTATTATCGATATTCTCGTGTAAATCTCCTGAAGCACGAAAACCAATTTTGAAAAAGTCTGGAAGTTTTTTAAAGGAATCTGCCGACCGTAATATAGAATTGAACCAGGCTGAAGGAGAAAGAATATTGGAAATACTATCCATCTTACCAGATTCATCGTATCAATCCTCCGAAAGTGGGTTTTGGTACAGATATATTAATAAGGTTGAACAAGATACAATTCAACCAGAATTTGGAGATCTTGTAGAATATAATATGTCCATCCGTAATCTTGATAGTTCCTTGATTTATTCAGAAAAAGAAATGGGATCACGACGGTATGTAATGGACAAAGAGGAATTATTTACAGGTTTGCGTGAAGGCTTAAAGCTTATGAAACCAGAGGAAACCGTAATATTCTATTTTCCATCCCAAAAAGCTTATGGCTATTATGGAGATGAGAGAAGAATTGGTACTAACCAGCCCATAATTTGTGAAGTAACTTTAAACTCAATATTTAAAAATGAAACTGATTAATAAGCGTTTTTTACAAGCCACGATGGGCTTGGGGATGTTGTTTATTTTCTTGGGACTATATTCCTGCAACGACAAATATCCTGATTTAGGAGATGGTCTTTATGCGGAAATTGTAACCAGTAAAGGTACAATGGTTGCCAAATTGTATTTCGACAAAACCCCTGTGACTGTGGCAAACTTTGTAGCATTAGCTGAAGGTGTTCACCCAATGGTGAAGGATGAATATAAAAACAAAAAATACTACGACAGCACAATTTTTCACCGTGTTATAGATAAATTCATGATTCAAGGTGGAGATCCTACCGCTACCGGCTCTGGAGATCCTGGTTACCGTTTTGATGATGAGTTTCACCCTGATTTAAGACATAGTAAACCTGGTATTTTATCTATGGCCAACTCGGGTCCTGGATCTAATGGCAGCCAATTTTTTATAACTGAAGTACCAACCCCACATTTAGACTTTAGACATGCTGTTTTTGGGGAGTTGGTAGAAGGATTAGATGTTTTAGATAGTATTTCTAATGTTAAAACTGCAGAACGAGACAAACCCGTAGAGGATGTAGTTATAGAACATGTAAATATTATCAGAAAAGGTTCTGATGCCCAAAAATTTGATGCTCCAAAAGTATTCCAAGAAGAGCATCAAATGATTGCAAACCGGCAGAAAGCTTTACAAGAAGAATTTGCGGCAAATCAAGAAAAGGAACGTGCAGCTAAAGAAGAGAAAAATAAGGAGGCTGGTCAATCTGTAAGACCTATGTTAGATGATTATTATGCTAAGACTGACTCTACTGCTTCTGGTTTAAGATACTTTATCATTAAAGAAGGTGAAGGTCCTAAACCTAATGCAGGAGCATCAGTAAAACTTAATTATGAAGGTTACTATCCAGATGGACGCCTTTTTGATAGTAATGTTAAGGAAGTTGAAACAAGACATGGCATGTACAATGAAATGAAGGATGAACGTGAAATGTATAGCCCTATGCAAATGTCCTTAACTCCAGACGCTGCAATGATCGCTGGTTTTAAGGAAGCTGTAAATTTGATGAAGGTGGGAGACAAGGGTTATTTCTTTCTTCCTGCACATATAGCTTTCGGTCAAAAGGGAAATGGTGCTATACCGCCTGATCAACCATTAGTTTTTATTATTGAAATGACGGAAATAGTAGAATAAAAAAAGCGGCTTAGGCCGCTTTTTTAATATTACACTACAGGTGTTTCCCTTAATATATTTTGAAGGAATACCCAGAATTTCTTTACTGATTCTATATTGGCTCGCTCATCTGGAGAATGTGCTCCTAAAATCGTTGGTCCGAAACTAATCATATCTAAATTTGGATATAAGTCGGAAATGATTCCACATTCTAAACCTGCATGACATGCAGCTACTCTAGGTTTTTCATGGAACATCTGTTCATAAAGTCCTTCAGCTGTCTTCAATATTTTGGAATGTATATTGGGTGTCCATCCAGGGTAATCACCGGAAAGGTTTACCTCACAGCCAATCAATTCAAATGTGGCCCTTAAAGAATTTGCCAAATCAATCTTAGATGATTCAATCGAAGATCTAGTTAGGCAACTTATATTAATTTCGCCATCAGCCACTTCCACCTTGGCAATATTATTCGAAGTTTCAACCAATCCATCGATATCCGGACTCATTCTATAAACTCCATTCGGAGCAGCATACAAAGCTCTTAACAATCCTTCCTGTACACCTAAATCCATAACATTTTCAACTTCACCAATCTCTTTTATTGAAACTTGTAATTTTGGTTCCATAGAGGAATATTCACTTTTGATATGCTGAATTAGCTGGGCCATTTCTAAACAAAATGCATCCTCATGTATACTATCTATAGCAACAATAGCTGATGCTTCCCTTGGAATGGCATTCCTCAATCCTCCTCCGTGAATTTCATGTATTCTCAAGCCAAAATTTTCAAATCCATCAAACAACAAACGGGTTAAAAGTTTATTAGCATTAGCCAAACCTTTATGAATATCCATTCCAGAATGACCGCCATTCAAGCCTTTAACTGTAATGGAATAATAGGTGTTGTTCTCATTAACAGGTTCTGCTTTGTAACTTCTAGTTGCGGTAACATCAATTCCCCCAGCGCAACCGACACCCAACTCGTCATCTTCTTCTGTATCTAAATTTATAAGTATGGTGCCCTTTAAAACAGACGGGTCCAATCCTTTTGCCCCAGTCATTCCTGTTTCCTCATCAATTGTAAAAAGACATTCAATAGTTGGATGTTCTACATCTGAAGCTTCTAACAGTGCCATCATAGCCGCAACACCTAAACCATTATCAGCACCAAGGGTAGTTCCTCTTGCCCTTACCCAACCATCTTCGATGTACATTTCAATTCCTTGAGTTTCAAAATCAAATACAGTATCATTGTTTTTTTGATGAACCATATCTAAATGAGACTGAAGAATTACCGTTTGTCGGTTATCCATACCCGCAGTAGCCGGTTTTTTAATGATCACGTTTCCAGCTCTGTCAACAATAGTCTCTAAACCGAGATTATTACCGAAAGAAACTATAAATTCCCTAACACGGGTTTCCTTTTTTGAGGCACGAGGTACGGCATTTAGATTAGAAAAGTTTTCCCAAATTGCTGTTGGTTCAAGTTCCCTTACTGCGATATTCATTATGGTTAATTTTTAATGGGCACAAAGGTAATTATTAAGAAACTCATTCAAGAACTATTTTTTATTTTTGATTATGCGCCCTAAACTTAAACTTATTATTGCGTTATCAATACTACCACAAATTTTCTTTGTTAAATTGTTGGGGGCATTTCCTCAATTTATTGAGAAATATTACAGCACAGGAATTTATGTGTTTATTTCAAAATTATTTAGATATCTACTTGGCTGGATTCCATTTTCAATTGGTGATATACTTTACACCCTAACAATAATTTATGCAATCCTATGGCTTATAAAAAAAAGGTGGATGATTATTAGACGTCCTCACCATTGGTTAATTGAAATATTGGTGCCAATTTCAATATTTTATGCGGCCTTTCATTTGCTATGGGCCTTTAATTATTACCGCCCCGCTCTTCACAAGACACTAAATTTAAAAGATGATTATACAAATGAAGAGCTTATTAGTCTTACTCAAAGGTTAATAGATAAATGCAATCAACTTCAACTCCAAATTGCAAGGAATGATACCTTAAGGGTAGACATGATCCATTCTGAAAGTGAGATTCTTGGAATGGTTGATTTGGGATATGATGCTTTGTCAAAAGAATATCCTCATCTTAAATACCATCCTCGAAGTATAAAAAAATCCATTTATAGTATACCACTAACTTACATGGGTTTTTCGGGATATTTAAATCCCTTTACAAACGAAGGACAAATAGATGGTATAATCCCAACTTATAAATATCCCACAACCGCAAGTCATGAAATTGCACATCAATTAGGTTATGCGGCCGAAAATGAAGCTAACTTTATTGGAAGTTTGGCAGCAATACATCATCCAGACATTTACTTTAAATATTCTGGTTATACCTTCGCCCTAAGCCATTGTTTGAATGAAATCTATGTTAGGGACTTTTTAATGTATGAGGCACTGAAAGAATCCATAAATAGAGGAATTCTCAAAAATTACCAGGAGATGTATGAATTCTGGATGTCTTACCAAAACCCGATTGAACCACTTTTTAAATCTTCTTATAATCGCTATCTGAAAGCGAATAATCAATCATTAGGCATGGATAGTTATAATTATGTTGTGGCCCTTTTGGTTAATTATTATGCAAATGAAGAATTTGAATAGTTAAAAAAATGTGAAAATGAAGCTATACGCTCATTAAATTATATTTTTAAAAGCTAATTCAAATTATCCCTTATTATTTATGATTAAACGTATACTATCTGCGATGGTATTCTTACACGCCATTCTTGTTTTTGGCCAAGAATACTTTCCAAAGAATGATGGTGTGGTTACGAGGAACACTAACTACACTGCCCTGACAAACGCAACTTTGTTTGTAACTCCAACAAAAAAAATTGAAAAGGCGACTTTATTGATAAAAGATGGTAAAGTAGTTTCTTCTGGAACCTCGGTTAGTATTCCTGCCAATACTACTGTTATTGATTTAGACGGAAAATATGTGTACCCGTCGTTTATTGATATTTATTCTGATTTTGGCATCGAAAAACCTAAGAGAGCGGCCGGTAGTGGGCGTTCTGCAGAATACGATCCATCAAGGTCTGGTTATTATTGGAATGATCACATTATGCCTGAAAATGTTGGGGTTGAGCACTTTAAATTCGACAATAAAAGTGCCAGTGAACTACATAAGGCCGGTTTCGGTGCTGTAAATACCCACCTTCAAGACGGAATCATTAGAGGTACCGGTGCATTGGTTTCCTTAAATTCGGATGCCGACAACAACACCAATATTCTTGTTTCAGAGTCTGGGCAATACTTATCTTTTTCGAAAAGTGTTGCATCTAGACAGTCCTATCCTTCTTCGCTAATGGGTTCAATGGCATTGATAAGACAGGTTTACTTGGATGCAGATTGGTATTCAAAGGGACTTTCAAAAACACGTGACCTTTCTTTAGAGGCCCTGAATAAAAATAAAAACTTGGTTCAAATATTTGAAGCGGGTAGCAGAATGAATGTTATGAGAGCCGATAAAGTTGGTGATGAATACGGCATCCAATATGTTATTCTTGGTGGGGGTGATGAATATGAACGAATTGATGAAGTTAAAAGCACAAACGCCACCTTAATCATTCCTGTTGATTTCCCCGATGCCTACAATGTGGAAAATCCCTTTTTAGCTTCCGCTTTATCGCTATCAGACTTAAAAGAATGGAATCAACGTCCTGCTAATCCTGGAATTCTTGAGAAAAATGGTATAACCTTCGCACTTACCACTGAAGGTTTAAAGTCTCCAAAAGAATTTTTAGGCAATATTCAAAGAGCCATAGAATATGGCTTATCTGAAACTAGAGCATTAGAAGCTCTAACAACTGTTCCTGCAAAAATATTAGGCAAAGAATCTGTTATAGGCACTTTGAATAATGGTTCTTACGCTAACCTTTTGATTACATCTGGACCGGTATTTGAAAAAGGTTCTACCATCTTTGAGAACTGGGTGCAGGGAGACAGGAATATTTTGGAAGACATGTCTCAAAAAGAGTTGAAGGGAGATTACACCTTTAAGCTGAACGGCAATGATTATACCTTGAATATTGAAGGTTCCGGAACAAAGTTAAAAGGTAAAACAACTTCGGGAGAGAAAGAATTGGGCACTAATATTAGTTATAATGGCGACTGGGCATATGTGACCTTAACAACACCAGACACCACAAAAACTGAATTCATCAGGATCTCATCGAAAATAACTGATTCAGATGATTTAAAAGGCACGGCTCTAATGCCAAATGGAAAGGAATCTGTTGTAACCTTGAAAAAGACACCTTCAGAAGATAAAAAAGGAGGCGACAAAGGGAAAAAGAAAGATTCCGAAATTAAAGAAATTTTGCCCGTAACCTATCCAAACATGGCATATGGTTTTACAGAAATGCCTAAACAAGAAACCATATTGTTCAAAAATGCCACACTTTGGACAAATGAAGAGGATGGAATTTTGGAAAATGCGGATATCCTAATTAAAGATGGTAAGATCTCCAAAATAGGTAACAATCTTAATGCATCAGGCGCCAAAGTTATTGATGCCACTGGCAAGCATATTACTCCTGGTATTATAGATGAACATTCCCACTTGGCGGCGGCTTCCATTAACGAAGGTGGACAAAATAGTTCTGCTGAAGTTTCTATTGAAGATGTTCTGGAGCCAGATGACATAGGTCTTTACAGAGATTTGGCTGGCGGAGTAACGTCAATTCAAATATTACATGGATCTGCTAATCCTATTGGTGGGCGTTCGGCTATTATTAAATTGAAATGGGGGGCTTCAGCAGATGAAATGCTTTATAACAATAGCCCGAAATTTATAAAGTTCGCCTTAGGTGAAAACGTGAAACAATCGAATTGGTCTGGCACAAGATTTCCGCAAACTAGGATGGGTGTAGAACAGGTTTATGTTGATTATTTTACAAGGGCTAAAGAATATGAGGCTCTAAAGAATAGTGGCAAACCATACCGAAAGGATATAGAAATGGAAACCTTGGTGGAGATTTTAAATAAAGAGCGCTTTATTTCTTGTCATTCTTATGTTCAAAGTGAAATTAATATGATGATGAAGGTTGCAGAACAATTCAATTTCAATATTAATACATTTACACACATATTAGAAGGTTATAAAGTTGCTGATAAAATGGCTGAACATGGCGTCGGAGGTTCTACATTTAGCGATTGGTGGGCCTATAAATATGAAGTTAATGATGCCATACCTTTTAACGCTGCCATTATGCATAATGCTGGTGTTGTGGTTGCAATAAACAGTGATGACGCTGAAATGTCTAGACACCTTAATCAAGAGGCGGCTAAAACCATCAAGTATGGTGGAATGTCTGAAGAAGAAGCCTTAAAATTTGTCACTCTCAATCCAGCCAAGTTATTACATATTGATAATCGTGTAGGTAGTTTGAAAACTGGTAAAGATGCAGATATCGTGGTATGGTCCGATCATCCTCTTTCAATTTACGCAAAACCAGAAAAGACAATTATTGAGGGTGTTACCTATTTCGATATTGAGCGTGATGCACAAATGAGGAAAGATATTGAGCAACAAAAGGCTGATATCATTAATGATATGATTCAGGCTAAGAACAAGGGTATGTCTACAAAGCCAATAAAGAAAAAGGAGAAACCAGATATTCATTGCGATTTTGAAGGCAATGTGTTTAACTAAAATTATGGAAAAGATGAAAAAATATATATCAATAATAGTAGTAGCACTGGTTCTTAACAGCTTATCGTTTGCACAACAAACTCCTGCCCAAGCCCAGAAAGGGAAAATAGCGATTACAGGTGCAACGGCACACATAGGAAATGGAGAAGTAATTGAAAATAGCGTAATCGTTTTTGAAAATGGAAAACTTGTTACTGTAGGTAGTTCTGGAGACACTTCAGGAGCAAATGTGATTGATGCCTCAGGAAAGCATGTTTATCCAGGATTTATTGTGCCGAATTCAACTTTAGGTTTGGTGGAAATTGATGCTGTTAAGGCAACTGACGACGATGCGGAAATTGGACAATGGAATCCTAACATTAGAAGTATTATTGCATATAATGCAGAATCTAAAGTGGTTGAATCAATGAGACCTAATGGTGTACTATTAGGCCAAATAACTCCAAGAAGCGGCAGAATTTCAGGTTCCTCTTCAATTGTGCAATTTGATGCATGGAACTGGGAAGACGCAATTATTAAAGCGGACGAAGGTATTCATATGAATTGGCCAAACAGTTTTTCCCGTGGCAGATGGTGGATGGGTGAAGATCCTGGTTTAAAACCAAACTCGGACTATGAAAAACAAGTAATGGAAATTGAAGATTATTTCAATTCTAGCAAGACCTATGGCAAGACAAAAGAATCTGTAATGCATTTACCATATGCAGCCATGGGTGGTTTATTTGATGGTTCCAAAACGCTTTACATTCATGTAAACGATGCCAAGGGTATTACCGATGCCATTACATTTGGTAAAAAAATGAAATTAAATAAAGTGGTATTGGTTGGTGTAAGCCAAGGCAATAAAGTGGCAGACGAAATAAAATCAAGTAACTTTCCTGTATTGGTTCAAAGGATTCATTCTACACCAGATTTAGATGATGATGATTATGACGGTCCTTACAAATTGGCCGCAGACTTAAGCAAAAAAGGTATTTTAGTTGCTCTCGAACCTAGTGGAGATATGGAACGTATGAATTCTAGGAACTTACCATTTTATGCAGGTACTTCCGTGAAATATGGTCTGAGCAAGGAAGATGGCCTTAAATTAATCACAAGCAACCCGGCAAAAATTTTAGGAATAGATGGCATGTATGGTACCTTGGAAGCAGGGAAAAGTGCCACACTTTTTATTTCAGAAGGTGATGCATTAGACATTAGGACTAATATGCTCTCACATGCCTTTATCGATGGCCGTGAAGTTAGTTTAGAAACTCATCAAACAAAATTGTGGCATCGCTATGCCGATAAATACAAAGAGGAATAGTTTATACGATTTATCTAATAATAATAATAAAGCCACGTTTTATCCGTGGCTTTTTTATTGACTATTTTTGCTGAACCATCTAATAACAATATGCATAAACAAATAACGAGCCTTCAAAATCCTTTAGTAAAGGAAATAATCCTCTTAAAGGAAAAATCTAAGGAACGAAGATTGTCTGGTATATTTGTAATTGAAGGCAGACGTGAATTGTCTTTGGCCATCAAGGGAGGTTACACTATTTTAAAATTGTTATATCTACCTGATTTGTTTTCCACAAGTGAGGCAGAATCCCTTGCTAAACATGGAATTGAAGTAATAGAAATTTCAAAAGCGGTGTTCGAAAAAATGGCCCACCGCAGTAGTACCGAAGGTATTATAGCTTTAGGATCATCAAAAGATCATAGTCTAGAAATGCTAAATTTGAAAAATAACACCCCTTTGATTCTAGTAGCAGAAGCACCTGAAAAGCCGGGTAATATTGGAGCTATTTTAAGGACCGCTGATGCGGCCAATTTAGATGCGGTAATAATTGCAAATCCAAAAACAGATCTTTACAATCCCAACATTATTAGATCTAGTATTGGTTGTTTGTTCACTAACAATATTGCAATTGGTACCACTGAAGAAATAATTTCTTACCTCAACAAAAAAAGTATAAAGATTTATTGTGCAGCATTACAAGCTTCCGTCCCTTACTTTACTATCGATTTTCAATCTAGTAGTGCCATAGTAGTTGGTACTGAAGACAAGGGCCTATCCCAAGAATGGAGAGATGCTTCAACTGCCAACATTATTATACCAATGCAGGGTACAATAGACTCTATGAACGTTTCTGTTGCTGGGGGAATTCTTATTTTTGAAGCGAAAAGACAAAGAGGTTTTAAATGACAGCAAATACCTTACTTTATATTATCCTAGGCATAATAATTTTAAAATTTATAATTGATAAAATTATAGATGCAATGAATGCCAAACACTATGGTGATGCATTACCAGAAGAATTGCAAGATGTTTATGACCATAATGAATATTTGAAATCTCAAGATTACAAAAAAGTCAACTACAAGTTTGGCCTAATTATTTCCACCCTTTCATTAATAATTACAATCTTGTTCATTCTGCTAGATGGCTTTGAATATGTGGACAATATTGCAAGATCTATTTCAAATAATCAAATCGTAATCGCCTTGTTATTTTTCGGAATAATCATGTTGGCTAGCGATCTGATTTCCACCCCATTTTCCTATTATAAAACGTTTGTAATTGAAGAGAAATTTGGTTTCAACAAGACGACAAAAAAGACTTTTTTCATTGATAAATTTAAAGGGCTCTTAATGATGGCAGTCATGGGTGGAGGGATTTTAGCTCTTATCGTATGGTTTTACCAACAAACCGGATCGAATTTCTGGTTATATGCTTGGGGCCTAGTAACTGTATTTACAATTTTCATGAATATGTTTTATGCCAAACTCATCGTGCCACTGTTTAACAAACAAACACCTTTAGAGGATGGTAACCTGCGTAATGAAATTTCCAATTATGCCAATTCTGTTGGGTTTAAACTGAAAAATATATTTGTGATAGATGGATCTAAACGCAGCACTAAAGCAAACGCTTATTTTTCTGGTTTTGGCAGTGAAAAACGGGTAACTCTTTACGACACCCTTATTAATGATTTGGAAGAACCTGAAATTGTTTCGGTTTTAGCTCATGAAGTTGGTCATTATAAGCGAAATCATATTATTTTTAATTTAGCCGCTTCAATTCTGCTAACGGGCCTTACCCTTTATATTTTATCCCTTTTTATTTCAAATCCAATATTATCGCAAGCCTTAGGTGTGGAAAACCACAGTTTCCATGTTGCATTGGTAGCATTTGGTTTACTTTATGCACCAATCAGTGAAATTACTGGATTGATCATGAATTATATTTCACGCGTTTTTGAATATCAAGCAGATAACTATGCAAAGGAAACTTATGCGGGAGAACCATTGATCAGTTCCCTCAAAAAACTGTCAAAAAACAATTTGAGTAATTTAACACCACACCCTACGTATGTGTTTATCCATTACTCACACCCGACTTTATTTCAAAGGATAAAAAATCTGAGAAGTTAAGAGGCAATAACCTCTCCATACAAATCAAAATCGGAAGCATCGGTAATTTTCACAGTAGTAAATTCACCCGTCTTTAAATAAGTTTTGGTAGCATCAACCAATACTTCATTATCTACATCAGGTGAATCATACTCCGTTCTGCCCACAAAATAATTACCCTCTTTACGATCAATGACAATTTTAAATTCCTTACCAATTTTCTCTTGATTCAATTCCCAAGAAATCTGAGATTGAATTTCCATTATTTCATCTGCTCTTCTCTGTTTTTCTTCCTCCGGAACATCATCTTCAAGATTATAGGCATGCGTGTTTTCTTCATGACTATAGGTAAAACAACCAAGACGCTCAAAACGCTGATCTTTAACCCACTGTTTGAGAATTTCAAAATCTTGTTGAGTCTCACCAGGATAACCAACAATTAAGGTAGTCCGGATTGCCATATTGGGTACGAGTTCCCTAAATTGCGTAAGTAACTTATTTGTTTTTTCCATTGTGGTGCCACGACGCATACTTTTCAGGATAGGATCAGAAATATGTTGAAGTGGAATATCAATATAATTACAAATCTTGGAATTGTCTCGCATCACATCTAATACATCAAGCGGAAAACCTGTTGGAAATGCATAATGAAGTCGAATCCATTCTATACCTTCAACCTTTATTAATTCTTTAAGCAAATCGGCAAGATTTCGCTTCTTATAAAGGTCCAAACCATAATAGGTAAGATCCTGTGCAATTAAAATCAATTCTTTAACACCTTGGGCTGCTAATTTTTCAGCTTCAATCACTAAATCTTCTATGGGGGTAGATTTGTGTTTACCACGCATTAATGGAATTGCACAAAAACTACAGGGGCGATCGCACCCTTCTGCAATTTTTAGGTAAGCATAATTTTTTGGCGTTGTAGTTAGCCTCTCACCTATCAATTCATGACGGTAATCGGCGCCTAATGCTTTTAATAAGTTTGGCAATTCCGTCGTGCCAAAATATTGGTCTACGTCTGGAATTTCTTTTTGAAGATCAGGCTTATAACGTTCGGATAAGCAACCTGTCACAAAAACCTTATCAACTTCTCCTTCCTCTTTCTTCTGAAGAAATTCTAAAATGGTATTAACACTTTCCTCCTTTGCGTTATTTATAAAACCGCAAGTATTAATAACTACAATATTCCCCTCTTCCTCATGAACAACCTCCTTGCCACTAGCTTTTAGTTGTCCCATCAAGACCTCACTGTCGTATACATTTTTGCTACAACCAAGGGTCACAACATTTATTTTATTCTTTTTTAGGGTTTTAGTGCGCATGATTCTTTTAAAAAAAGGAGTGCAAAGATACAACCTTATTCCTAGTTTCTAACAGAAGTAAGTAATCATTAATAATTCCGAAAATATCTTAAATGAGAATAATGTCTGGCTACTAAATAAATTAATTATAACCTTCTGGCATTTTTCTTTCCTTACTTGCCTGCTCATAAGCAAATGCCCATTCTAATAAAGTCTTTTCAGTTAGTGGTCGAGAAATAAAAGTTAAGCCCTTTGGTTTACCATCATTGTCATACCCCATAGGTACCGTAATTGCAGGATACTCTGCAACTGCAGCAAAACCGGCGTGATAATTATTTATAGATAAAATGCCATCTAAATTGTTTTCCACCATTGCGCCCTCAAGGAATTTTCTCCCATTCATTTTAAGAGTGTCCTTTATCCTCAAAAGATACTCTGCGTCACCACTATCAGCTACAATACCCCTAAACAATCTCTGACCGTAAGGAGCAGATGTTAATGTATCTTTTTCGTTCAAAACTATAACATCTTCAACAGAAGTAATACCTAAATCTTTATTTCCATAGTGTTGCAAATAAAGAGGTAAATCAGCTTTCATATCTAAATTAAGCAGACGTCTAAAATTTGGAAGTCCTATTTCAGGAGCATCATATTCAACAATAACAGCACCTTGCTTTTTTAAGGTTTCAATGGCATTTACATATAGCGTATCCTCCATCAATTTTCTCATCGCACCTAACCGTATTCCTTTTAGAGCCATAGTATCTAAGTTGTTGAAATAGGTTCCATTACCACCTGTTTCAATGGCTTTCGGGTCGGATTTGTCATATCCCAACATAGCGTCCAATAAAATAGCATTATCCCTAACAGTTCGGGTCATTGGACCTGGAGTATCCAATGTACTAGAAATTGGAACAATACCTCCTCTGCTTAGTAAACCTATTGTAGGCTTTAAACCAACTAAAGAATTCTGGCTAGAAGGAGACAAAATTGAACCAGAAGTTTCACTCCCAACCGCACCAACAGCAAAATTAGCTGCAATAGACACTCCACTTCCAGAACTTGAACCACCAGTATCAAAAATTCTTCGGCCGTATGGATTTAAGGTTTGTCCACCAACTGCACTATATCCACTTGGGCAATCACCACAGAAAAAATAGGCCCATTCACTTAGATTTGCCTTTCCTAAAATAACGGCACCATGCTTTAATAATTGATCAACAATGAAGGCATTCTCAGTTGTTTCATTTTTCAAAAGGGCGGTGGCACCGGCAGTAGTTGGTAAGTCCTTTGTGTCTATATTATCCTTTAATAAGATAGGCATACCATAAATTGGATGTTGCCCTGTTCGTTGATAATTTTTATCGCAAGTTTTAGCTAGATCAATCGCATTCGCATTTACAGTAATAACCGAATTAAGTGATTTTTCATTAAGTCGATCTAATTCCCGAATCCTATACAAATAAAATAATGTGAGTTTTTCATAGTTAAGTTTACCCTGAGCAATTTCCTCTTGCAAACTAAGGATATCCTTTTCTAAAATAAGAGGTTTTAAATCTTCATATGCAGTTCCTCCAAAATCATCTAAAATGTCATTAAGAGGCCGCCACATTAATTCCACATCCAAAACTTTGGAATCTAAGACTTTAAACTCCCTGAAATCTGTTTCTAAAGGGACAACAAAATCTACAGCTTTTGGAAAGCGGTCAACAACAATTTTCTCTTTTGGTTCTTCCTTACAGGAAATAACTAAGAGAATTAAAAGAAATAAGGAAAGTTTGTTAATCATATCACTTAAAAAAACTATCTACAAATTCATATTTATTAAAAACCTGGAGGTCTTCCATTTTTTCTCCTACCCCAATATACTTAACCGGTATTTGAAACTGATCGCTGATACCAATTACTACACCTCCTTTGGCTGTACCGTCTAATTTTGTGACCGCAAGTGACGTTACTTCGGTGGCCGCAGTAAACTGCGTAGCCTGTTCAAACGCATTCTGACCTGTTGAACCATCTAGCACCAACAAAACATCGTGTGGTGCGTCAGGAATAACTTTTTGCATTACACGCTTTACCTTCGTAAGTTCATTCATCAAATTTACTTTATTGTGCAAACGACCTGCAGTATCAATAATTACAACGTCCGCATTTTGGTTAACTGCACTTTGAAGTGTATCAAAAGCAACGGAGGCAGGATCACTACCCATTGATTGCTTTACTATTGGCACATCAACTCGATCTGCCCAAACCTGAAGTTGGTCAATTGCTGCGGCACGGAAAGTATCAGCAGCACCAAGCACCACATTAAGCCCTTTTTGCTTAAATTGATAGGCAAGCTTACCGATTGTTGTTGTCTTTCCAACCCCATTTACACCAACAACCATAATTACATAAGGTTTTGTGTCTTTAGGAATGGATATTTCTGAATCTTCTCCACTATTGGTTTCTGAAAGAAGAGCAGCAATTTCTTCACGCAAAATTTTATTTAACTCCGAAGTGCCTAAATATTTATCCCTTGCCACACGTTCCTCAATGCGATCAATAATTTTCAAGGTCGTATTTACCCCAACGTCACTAGTAACAAGGACCTCCTCCAAATTATCCAATACATCCTCATCAACCTTGGATTTCCCTGCGACCGCTTTATTTAATTTTGTAAAAAAAGATGCCTTGGATTTTTCTAATCCTTTGTCTAGACTTTCTTTCTTTTCAGAAGAAAATATATTCTTAAAAAAACTCATATTTATTAATACTTAATGACAATTCCCTTGAAAAAAGAGAATTTCAAAAATAGGCATAAAAAAAACTGCTTTCAAAAGAAAGCAGTTTAATATCTTATATGTAAACAAAAATTACTTTTTGTTTAAAAACTCATCTACAAATTCTGGAGCCATAACAGATTCCACGAACATATAAGCTCCGGATTTTGGAGATTTAACCATTTTTATAGCTTTGGTTAAACGCTTAGATCCTGTTTGAAGGGATGCTACTGATTTCTTTGCCATGACTCAATTATTTAATTTCTTTATGAACAGTCATACGCTTAAGGATTGGGTTGAATTTTTTCAACTCAAGTCTTTCTGGCGTATTCTTTTTGTTTTTCTTAGTTACGTAACGAGAAGTTCCAGGCATTCCTGATTCCTTATGCTCGGTACATTCCATTATTACCTGAATTCTATTACCTTTCTTTGCCATTGTTACCTGCTTATTCGGTTATGGTATATTATTTTAAAAATCCTTTGGATTTCGCTTCTTTTATAGCAGCGGAAATACCAATTTTATTGATTGTCTTTAAGGCGGAAGTAGATACTTTTAAAGTAATCCATTTATCCTCTTCCGGAATATAAAAACGTTTCTTAACAAGATTCGCGTCAAATTTACGCTTAGTCTTATTCATAGCGTGGGAAACATTGTTTCCAACCATCGCTTTTTTCCCGGTAAGTTCACAAACTCTAGACATTGCTCTATAACTTTATTACGTTATTTCAAAAGTGGCTGCAAATTTAGAAAAACTTCCCGATTTCAACAAACCTTATTTATTACTTTTTTGAAATTTCTTTAATCAGCATCTCAAAAGCCTTGTTAACAGCCTTACCAATCACCTTAACACGCTGATTTCCAAAAATATATTTTTCAGTTTTTATACTATCTTTTGAAGCGATAGAAATAAATACTGTGCCAATTTCTGCATCACTTTCACCCTTGGTAGGGCCAGCATTACCTGTTGTAGCTATTGCAAAATCACTTTTAAACTGTTTTAATGCCCCTAAAGCCATTTCTTCGGCAACCTCTTTACTAACAACAGAATATTGTTCGATTGTTTCATTTTTTACCCCAAGCAACCTATGTTTAGATTCTGAAGAATACACAACAACGCCACCTTTAAAATATTCTGAGGCTCCTGGAACGGTAGTAATACGCTCTGCTAAACTACCTCCTGTGCAACTTTCAGCTACAGACAAAGTCTTATCAGCATTTAGTAATAGTTTAGCTATAAACGTTACATCATCCCCCTCATCTTCATAACCAACAAAAATATCTGATACTAACGGTAATAATTTAGCTACCTGCTGATTCAAATTTTTCTCTAACAAAGTCTTATCAGAATTTTTAGCTGATAACCGCAATCTAACCTTTCCTAAATTAGGGAGATATGCTAATTTTATGAAGTTAGGTAACTCTTCTTCAAAACAGTCTAACCTTTCCGCAATTGCACTTTCTCCCAATCCATAAGTCATCAAGGTTTTATGTGCTATAAAGGGTAAATTAAAATTTTCCTGAATTTTTGGAATAACAAATTTGTCAATCAAGGCCTTCATTTCATAGGGCACACCAGGAAGTGACACAATAATATGCCCGTTGTGATTAAACCACATTCCTGGAGCAGTACCAAATTCATTTCTTAGAACCTCACATTTGGAAGGAACCATGGCTTGCTGCCTGTTAAGCTCAGAGATTGGTGTACTAATGTATTTCCTGAAAATTGTTTCAACGTCTCCGAGTACCAACTCATTTAGAACCAACTCATCACCGGTATAGGAACACAATGTTTTTTTTGTGATATCATCCTTGGTAGGGCCTAATCCACCTGTGATAAGGGTTAGTTGGGAAAATTTTCTTGAATTATTAAGAGCTTCAACTATATGATCTTCATCATCTTGGATTGAAGTGATTTGAAAAACAGAAACACCAATTCTATTGAGTGCTTTTGCAATAAATGCAGAATTGGTATCAATAATCTGACCAATCAATATTTCATCACCAATGGTGATAATTTCAGCATTCAAAATATAGTGTATTAGGAAATTTAAAGATCGAAATCCTCTTTGATTTCTTGTTCGGCTTTGGCAACGGCCTCCATAACTTTCTGTAGTGGTCCTGAGACATCTTCTCCGGTTTTCTCAAATTTGCCCCAATCCTGAACCAAGATCAGGTCATCCAATACACCTAATTCAAACAAATCTACCGTAGGTTTCATTTTATGTGCAGCCTGGTAAGCAGTAAAATAATCTTTATCAGCTACTGCTTTTTCCAATCGAGCTGCATCTTCTGGGACTTCTTCTAAAAAAGCCTGAGCTAAAGACATGACGAAATCCTCGTCGTTATCCGCCAATTCTCTTACTCTTGATAATTTATAATGCTCTTCCATTTATTTAACATTTATAGAAAACATCTCTTTATTTTCGAGATATCCCTTCAATTTATCCCCTGCTGAAACCTTGCTAACCCCAGCGGGAGTTCCGGTAAAGATAACATCTCCGATTTTTAAAGTAAAATATTTAGAAACATATTCGATAATCTCATCAATTTGCCACAACATCAAGGATGTATTGGCATCTTGAACTATCTCATCATTTTTTTCTAATCTGAAATTCAAATTTTGCACATCTGGCAAAGAATCTTTGGAAATCCATTTCCCAATAACGGCAGCACCATCAAAAGATTTTGCCTTTTCCCAAGGTAAGCCCTTTTCCTTTAATTTAGATTGTAGGTCTCTTGCCGTGAAATCAATTCCCAATCCTATTTCATCATAATATTTATGGGCAAATTTTTTGTCGATATACTTTCCTACCCTATTTATTCTGACCAAAACTTCCACCTCATGATGCACATCATTTGAAAAGTCTGGAATAAAAAATGGCTGTTTCTTTAAAAGAATTGCGGTATCTGGCTTTAAAAATATAACTGGGTCTGTAGGTCGTTCATTTTTCAATTCCTCTATATGAGCGACATAATTTCTACCGATACAAATAAGTTTCATAACCCTTTTAAAATGAAATTCAACTTAGCTTATTGTTAAAGCCGCGAAGTTTAATTGCCGTTAAAACCTTTTTTGTGTATAAAGGAAAATCAGCATTCAGCAACCATCCAAAATAACCTGGTTCTGCATCTAGAACTTCTGTAACCGTTTTACCTTTATGTTTGCCAAAAGAAAAACATTCCTCCCCTTTTTTATTGAAGACGATAAAGCCTGCAAAATCAGCAAAACGCTTTCTAGCACTAAATTCTGACAGGAACTTAATGTCATTTTCAAGTTCGTCATACCTTTTAACCTGTGCCTTTAAAACCTCATAAGTTGCCAATGTATCTGCCTCTGCACTATGGGCATTGGCTAAATCCTTATCACAATAAAATTTATAGGCAGCCTCTAGAGTTCTTTGCTCCATCTTGTGGAAAATAGTTTGAACATCAACTGCGTGGCAATTACGCATGTCAAAATCCACCTCAGCACGCAACAATTCTTCCGCCAGCAGAGGAATATCAAAACGATTAGAGTTAAATCCGCCTAAATCTGAATCCTTAATAATGCTATGGATTTCCTTGGCTAATTCCTTAAAGGTAGGTTTGTCTGCTACATCTTCATCAGATATACCGTGAATTTTTGTGACTTCAGCCGGAATTGGAATTTCCGGATTTACCAACCACCTTTTAGAAACCTCTTTGCCTTCTGGAAATACCTTTAAAATTGCTATTTCAACAATTCTGTCGGTAGAAATATTAATACCTGTAGTTTCGAGATCGAAAAAACAAATTGGTCTGTTTAATTTTAATTGCATTCTAAAATAAAAAAACCAACCCTACGAAGGGTTGGTCGTTAAGCCTTATTAAATTTTTAAAATTCTCTATCCATTTTCCAGCCTTCTAAATAATCTTTGACGGCTTTAACAAATTGACCACCAAGAGCTCCATTTACTACCCTATGATCATAAGAATGAGATAAAAACATGCGATACCTGATACCAATAAAATCACCTTGGGGAGACTCAACTACAGCAGGCACCTTTCTTATGGCACCCAAGGCAAGAATCCCAACTTGTGGTTGATTAATAATCGGAGTCCCCATAATGCTACCGAATGTTCCAACATTGGTAACCGTATAAGTTCCTCCTTGAATTTCATCTGGTTTTAATTGATTTTGCCTTGCACGGTTGGCCAAATCATTAACCTGTTTGGTAAGTCCAACTAAATTTAATTGGTCCGCATTTTTTATAACTGGTACAATTAAGTTTCCATCAGGCAATGCTGCAGCCATTCCAATATTAATTGCTTTTTTCTTTATAATCTTGTCACCGTCCACAGAAATATTCATCATAGGATAATCTCTCAGTGCTTTTGCAATGGCCTGCAAGAAAATTGGGGTAAAAGTAAGTTTCTCTCCTTCCCTTTTTTCAAATTCGTCTTTTACATTATTACGCCAATTCCAAATATTGGTAACATCAGCCTCAATAAAACTTTGAACGTGCGCAGAGGTATTGATTGACTCCATCATGTGATGTGAAATCAATTTCCCCATGCGTGTCATTTCAATAATTTCATCACCCGCAGAAGAAACGATAGTTTTTTCAACCTTTGGAGATTGTTCTCCATTTGATTGAATCTTAGAAACGGGCTGGGGAGCCTCAACAATTTTTTCAGCAGCTTGCTCAGGTTTTAGAGTAGTATCTTTTACTTCAACTTTAGGTGCGCCGGATTTTGACTCACGTGACTTTAAATACATGAGAATGTCATCCTTTGTAACCCTATCGTCTTTACCAGAACCTGGTATACTGTCCAATTCTTCTTGGCTAATACCTTCCTCCTTAGCAATATTCCTTACCAAAGGTGAATAAAATCGACCCTCAGACATTACAGGTACTGAAGCAATTGCCTTGGCTTGCTCGACTCTACCATTAACTTCATTGACTACTTCCTCAGAAAGCTTATCAACTTCTTCTTCGGCTGTAAAATCCGGCAGATCATCCTCAAAAGATTCTACTTCAGATTCTGTCTCAATAATAGCAATTGTTGCACCGACTTTAACAACTTCATCGGCATCAAATAACTTCTCCACTAAAACTCCTTCCACTTCACTAGGAACCTCACTATCTACCTTGTCCGTAGCGATTTCAAGAATGGGTTCATCAAGCTCAATTTTGTCACCAACATCTTTAAGCCAAGAGGTTATTGTTGCTTCTGCAACACTCTCGCCCATCTTCGGAAGTTTAAGTTCAAATTTTGCCATATCTATATTAAAACAGCTTGTTTTGGGTTTCTCGTTGCAAAATTAATCAATTAATACCGAAATCGTTATTGTTTTAATAATTAAGTGTTTTTTCCTTGGACAACAATCCCTCTAGATTGTGCATTGAAACTACCAATAATATAAGATGTTTTGGAGGGCCAAAACAGAAACCGAGTTTGAGTATTTCCATTATTTCCTTCAACAACTTTAATTATTTCAGTAAAAGTCAAAGTATCTATATCAAAAACATACGTTCTGTCTGATTCAATTTGAAGATTTTTAGGAGAAAGGACCATTTCTGCTTCTGGAAAAATAGTTTGTACCTGACTCAATTCCTTTTTTGAAATAAAAGTCAAATTTAAATTATGATCAAATTCTACGGGCTTCCTTGAAGCCTTGAAATAAGGCAAGACTTTGAAAATGACGCTTGACACCAATGAATAAATCCGATTTAGTTTAAAGTGCTTTTTATGGAATATATGCATGGCCTCATAAAAATGCTTTTTATAGCGAATATCGTTTGTAGTGCTCTCTCCCTTAAAATGAATCGCGGTAGATTCTCCAAAATAAAAGTTTCTTTTACCTAATTGTTCAACCTTATAAGATAGATCGAAGTCCTCCCCATACATAAAATAATCTTCATCAAAACCTCCCACTTCAATGTAAAGTTTGCGCTTAAGGAACATGAAAGCACCGACCAATACTTCAACGTTTCCATTTTGGTCGGAACCAATATTATGCGCATAATAATTACTAGATAAGCCTGCAATCTTTTTAAGTGCACCAAATGGTTTCACAAAATTTCGTTTGCTCTCTGGCAAGAATTGACCTGAACCATCAATTAGTTTACAACCAATAATGCCCATGTTATTATTATCATTATACATTTCCAAAAGATTGTAAAAACTTTTTTCTGATACAATTGTGTCTGGATTAAGAATACATACAAATGCCCCCTTTGCTGCTTTGACTCCAATATTATTTGCCTTTGAAAATCCGAGATTTTGTGATAAAGCAATAAAATTAATCAATGGGTACTTTTCAGAAAGGTAATTAACACTACCGTCATTTGAATTGTTGTCAACAACAATAATTTCTGAGGAAATGGATTCTGTGGCTGCCATAATACTTTGAACACACAGTTCTAGAAAGTGAAGTACATTGTAACTTACTATGACAATTGATAACTTCAAAAAGTGGCAATTAAATTTTGAGTGATGACTCGAAAGGAATACGATTAGTTATGCTTCTACCCAAGGTAATTTCGTCCGTATACTCTAATTCATTTCCCACAGAAATTCCCCTTGCAATGGTTGATGTTACTATTTCCAAATCTTGAATTTGCTTGTATATATAAAAATTGGTAGTATCGCCTTCCATAGTTGACCCTAAAGCAAAAATCACTTCCTTTATTTCTCCTAACTTCAGTTTGGCAACAAGTGTGGGAATATTTAAATCATTGGGACCTATACCATCCATAGGAGATATTTTGCCTCCCAAAATATGGTATAAACCTTTGTAGGAAGATGTATTTTCAATGGCCATAACATCTCTTATATCTTCAACTACACAAACCAATTCACGGTTACGATTTGGATTAGAACAAATTTCACATAACTGTGAATCACTTATATTATGGCAATTTTTACAAAATTTAATTTCGGTTCTAAGGCTTTTCAGGGCATCGGCCAGATCTAGACTTTGTTCCTCGGGTTGTCTTAACAAATGTAACACCAACCTCAAGGCTGTTCGTTTACCAACACCCGGTAACTGAGACATCTCTGAAACTGCTCTTTCCAATAATTTTGAAGAAAATTCCATCGGTGCGAAATTACGATTTTAACCGCAAGAATTGCGGATAGGACAGTAATTTGTATTTTGGCCTTACATATCAAAATATTATGACCGCTCTCCAAATTATCATTCTCATTGCTGTTTATTTCCTAGTCTTAATGACAATTTCCCATTTCACAGGTAAGAATGACAGCAACACAGATTTTTTTAAGGCCTCTAAACAATCTCCATGGTATTTAGTGGCCTTCGGAATGGTGGGCGCTTCTCTTTCGGGTGTTACATTTATTTCAGTTCCTGGCTGGGTTGAAGGATCACAATTCAGCTATTTACAAGTAGTACTGGGGTACTTGGTCGGTTATTTTGTGGTCGCCTTAGTTTTGATGCCAATTTATTATAGATATAATCTTACGTCGATCTATGAATATTTAGGCGAGAGATTCGGTCCTGTAAGTCATAAAACTGGTGCCTTCTTCTTTTTTGTCTCACGTGTTCTCGGGGCATCTTTCCGATTGTTTTTAGTTGCGATTGTTTTACAGCAATTTGTTTTTGACTCATGGAATGTTCCATTTGAAATCACTGTGGTTATTTCAATTTTACTTATTTGGGTTTATACAAACAAAGGTGGAATTAAGACTATAGTTTGGACAGACACACTTCAAACCCTTTTTATGGTGATTGCAGTAATCCTTTCTATATATATGATAAATCGAGAGCTTGGCTGGTCCTTTTCTGAATTTCTAAATTCAGATGAATTGAAGAACTACAGTGACATATTTGTAACTGATAGCTTTTTAAACAGAAACCATTTCATTAAATCGTTTATAGGAGGAATGTTTATTACTATTTGCATGACAGGATTAGACCAAGATATGATGCAAAAAAATCTTACCTGCAAAACTTTAAAGGATGCCCAAACCAATATGATTAGTTTTAGTTTCGTATTGGTGTTTGTTACATTTCTTTTCATGCTTTTAGGCGCCTTATTATATATCTATGCAGGCCAAAATAATATTTCAATTCCTTTGATGGATGGCAGCCCAAAGTCAGATTTATTGTTCCCCGAAATTGCTTTGAATAGTGGCTTGGGAATAACATTAGCAATGACTTTTATGCTCGGTTTAATTGCTGCAGCTTATAGTAGCGCTGACAGTGCACTTACATCCCTAACAACTTCCTTTTGTATTGATTTCTTGGATATTGAGAGAAAGGATTTATCCAAGCAAAAAGGCTTGAGAAAAAGGGTTCACATTGCAATGAGTGTCGTATTGGTTATAGTTATTATAATATTTAAATATGTCTTAAGTAGAAACGTGATAGACAGTTTACTCGTAGTGGCAGGTTATACTTATGGGCCTCTACTTGGGCTATTTGCCTTTGGAATCATTTCCAAAAGAAAAGTAAAGGACAAATGGGTTTGGGTCGTTGCTGTTTTCTCGGTAGTTATTTCAGCAATACTGGGTTCAATTAAACCTGAAAATTTAGGCGGTTATGTTATCGGTTACGAATTGTTGCCTATAAATGGTTTATTAACTTATCTCGGTTTAGTATTGATCAGTAGAAAGCAAAACGAGCGTACAAGCTGATTCAAATGCTATTCCATTCCCATCTAAGATTCTAAAGAATTCTGGATTTTCAGCCCCTGGATTAAAAATAATTCGCTTAGGTTTTAGCCCAATTAAATAATCATAAAATTGTTTTTGGCGCTGCGCATTCATATACATTGTAATTGTATCAATGCCGGAATATTGAATTAATTCAGTATCAATCTCAACACCACTTACAGTGCCTTTTCTTAAACCAAAAGCCACAACGTTGTGACCTGAACTTACCAATCTTGTAATTGCAAAATTTGAGTATCTATGGGGCTTCACGGATGCACCGAAGACTAAAGTTTTCTTTTTCAAAATGTTAAAATAATGTTAACGGAATATGTAGGCAGTAACAATAGCCAAAAATAATCGTCTACACAGTAACAACCTAATCATTCATCAATCAATCAATCAAAAATGAACAGACTAATACTCTTGGTCGTCATGCTCATGCCGACCTTTTTTTTCGCAAACAATGGAGAAGTACGCACCGGAACCATAAAAGGAAAAGTTATTGATGCGTCCATCAATCAACCGCTCCCATATGTAAATGTCGTAATAAAAAATAATGAAAATGAAATTGTTACAGGCGGAATTACAACTGACGACGGAAGCTTTGAAATTAAAAAGGTACCCGAAGGCAACCTAACAGTAAACATTCAGTATATAGGTTATAAAACTATCGCTAGACCAGTGGAAATTGGAAATGGCCATTATAATATTGACCTCGGAAATGTTATTCTTGAGGAGGATATTTCTAGTTTAGATGAAGTCACAGTTGTTGCTGAAGTGTCGACCATTGAACAAAAAGTAGACAGAAAGGTAATAAATATTGGAAAGGATTTAACAACTACCGGTCCTACGGCTTCAGACATAATGAATAATCTACCTTCTGTTAACGTGGATCAACAAACTGGAGAAATCAGTTTGAGAGGAAACCAAAACGTTCGAGTAATGGTCGACGGGAAAATATCAAATATTCCTGCAGCACAACTCTTGAAACAGATTCCATCAACATCTATAAAACAAATTGAATTGATCACTAATCCCTCAGCCAAATACAATCCAGATGGTATGAGCGGTATTATAAATATTGTTTTACACAAAAATGCAAATGTTGGATTTAATGGAAATGCCACTGTAGGATACACTATCGATATTAAACCAAAATTCAATGGTTCAATAGATATGAATTATAGAAATGGCAAACTAAATTTCTTCGGAAATTACGGTACTAATTTCGGCGACAGAATAAATTGGGGATCTATCGATAGAATCGAGCAAGACATTACCCAACGTATTAACATATTAAACAATAATGAATCTCATCTTTATAAAGTTGGGTTAGATTATTACATAACCGAGAAACACACCCTTTCAGTTTTTACAAGTCAAAATTCCTATAGTGGAGGGGTGGTCGGAAACACAAGAATATTGTATAATAATGACCCTAGTCTTAATCAAATTCAGTCTATTGACAACTCTAACGATAATAATTCTGGTCAATACAACCTAGATTATAAAATAGATTTTGAAAAAGAAGGCCATAATATAGAGTTCGAAGCTGATTACAATCGTTTCAAATCCGATTCTAGGACAGACAATTTATATAACGCAGGTAATTTAAGGCCTGATTTCATTGAATTCAATGATACCGAACGAAATACAACAACGCTCAATTTAGACTATGTAAATCCATTATCTGATAAGAGTAAACTAGAGCTTGGGTTACAAGCAATCCTTTTTGATACGGACCTTATCTACGAATCTGATGGTAGAAACCAGGATGAAAATGGAAATTATTTCCCATCCCTTACCTCCTTTAATTATAAAAGAGATATTTATTCTGCTTATGCCACTTTTGGTAATAAATTGGAAAAGTGGACCTATCAAATTGGGTTAAGGGCCGAGCAAGTCAACGTTGATGCGAATGCATTAACTACCAATTTAGATGATAATACAACAGAGGATAGCTTTTTTGAAAATGACTATTTTCAAATTTACCCTTCGGCCTATTTAACCTACTCTCCATCTGAGAAAAATTCCTATCAATTGTCTTATAGCAGAAGAATTGATAGACCTGGAGTTGGACAAGTAAATCCTGTTCCAGAATTCACAACACCATTGATAACTCAGATCGGTAACCAGGCGTTGGAACCTCAATTTACAAATTCAATTGAATTGAATTATACCCGAAATATGAAAAAGGGAAGTATTACAGCGGGCGTATTCTATAGAGCTATTGAGGATGAGATAAATTTTGCAGTTTTAGTAGACAGAGCTGATTTAAACAGAATTATCTTAACAAGTGAAAATTTCGACAACACTTCATCTTATGGTTTTGAACTTTCATCAAATTATAGGCCAACAAAGTGGTGGAGCATAAATGGAAGTTTTGATCTGTTTTCCCAAACACAAAAAAGTATAACAGAACGTTTAGATCCTTCTGTACCAAACCCTACGGTAGATGATATTATCCTAGAAGTGGTAGAAGTTGATAACGTTGCTTGGAATCTCAGACTATTCAATAACTTCAAAGTAACTAACAAACTTTCCTTTTCAGCCTTTGGATTTTACCGAGGGAAAAACCAAAGTATTCAATTTGAAATGGAGCCAATGTATTTTGTAAATATAGGAATGAGATACAATTTCTTAAAGGATAATCGAATGACGTTAAGCATAAATTACAATGATATTTTCAATACAATGGAATCAAGAATTGTAGGCCAAAGACCTTTCCGCCAAAGAGCTGAATTTAATTGGGAAAGTCAAACCTTTTATGCAGGTCTGTCATACCGATTCGGTGGAGGAAAATTCAGAGCAAAATCTAGAAAAAATAGAGATGATAATACAAAAGATGGTGGTGGAGGATTCTTTTAGTAATCTTTTTAATAGTCCTCATAATAGTTGATGGTTAGTGTTAGTGAAGGCTATTAAATAAAAAGCCTGGGCAAAAACCCAGGCTTTTATCAAATTTTATAATAAAATGTTAAATTTTAAATAGTTATGCAACAAATTAACAAATTAGGCGTTATATATAGAGAGAGATTTTATTTTAACTTCACTTTTAATTAATTTGAATTAGCCTTCATCAATTAAAATCGAAAAAATAGAATCCATATAAAAGCCTGAACTCCTGTTCAGGCTTTGTGTTAATTAGGAGTTAAATTTATTTTCCGGTGAAATAAAAATCAACTTTTTACGTCTATAATATAGGTGATAAGTTTTTTAAAGTTAATCAACTATAAAAATTCACTGTTTTATAGTTTTTAGTGTTAGTTAAGGTTGGTTAATAGCTGAAAAACCCGAAACGAAACGTTTCGGGTTTTTTTAATCCCCCTAATACCATATTGAAGGGTTTTTAGGTTAAGTTATATTTTACCATTTAACGATGACACTACCCCAAGTGAAACCGCTACCAAATGCAGCAAGGACTACTAAATCTCCGTTATTAATTGCACCATTTTCCCAAGCCTCACTCAATGCAATAGGTATTGAAGCAGCAGTAGTATTTCCATAATACATGATGTTATTATAAACTTGGTCATCAACTAGGCCAAATTTTCGCTGTATAAATTGAGAAATCCTCAGGTTGGCCTGATGTGGAATTAACAAGTCAATATCATTTTTCGAAAGTCCATTTGCCTCTAAACCTTCCATAATTACTTCAGAAAATCGCTGTACAGCATGTTTAAAAACGAATTGACCATTCATATAGGGATAATAACTTTCATCGTTAGGATCGTTATCTTTCAATATATCAGACACCCATCGAGTCCCCATTCCAGGTGCTTTTAAAACCAATTCTTCGGCATGTTCACCTTCTGAATGTAAATGGGTGGATAATATACCCCTACTTTCATCTTCTTCCCTGCTCAAAATTACCGCACCGGCTCCATCTCCGAAAATAACAGTAACACCGCGACCACGGGTTGTTTTATCAAGACCTTTACTATGGAGTTCGCTGCCTATAACTAATATATTCTTGTACATCCCTGTTCGAATAAACTGGTCTGCCACTGAAATACCATATACAAAACCTGAACATTGATTTCGGACGTCTAAAGCCCCGACAGTTTTTAATTCCAAATCTTTTTGAACTTGAACCCCAGGCCCAGGAAAATACATATCAGGGCTTAGAGTTGCAAACACAATAAAATCGATATCATTTTTATCAATCCCCGAGCGTTCAATTGCAATTTTTGCAGCTTTAACACCCATTGATGCAGTGGTATCGTCACTCCCAGGGTCAATCCATCTCCTTTCTTTTATCCCAGTCCGCTCTTGAATCCATTCGTCACTTGTATCCATCATTTTAGACAAATCCTCATTTGTAACAACGTTGGAGGGTACATAATGGCCAACACCACTTATTTTGGAACGGTACATACCTTAAATTTTCATTTCTTCCTATCAGTTAAAAATACAACTTTTTTTAGGTAAAAAATCTCTCCTTAAGCAACCTTTCACGCTTTTTTCAATGAATGTGTTAAGAAATATGTTCTTTGCCAAAATTCAAGTAAATTTAAAGCTTAATCTAAATTTCAGTTTCATGAAACATGTATTTACACTTCTGTTTTTACTTTACGGTTTTTCCATCTTCGCACAGGATGGTTTAGAATACCAGAAACCTCCAAAAGAAATTTTAAATCTTGTCGATGTTTCTTTAGCGCCTAACGTGCGGATAGATCATAAGGGTGAGAATATGGTCCTTCTATACAGAGACCAGTTTAAATCTATCGATGAATTGTCTGAAACTGAATTACGGTTGGCGGGTCTTAGAATCAATCCAATTACAAATATTGGCAGTAGAACTCGCTATTTTAACAATGTCCAAGTTCAAAAAGTTGGGGAACAAAATCCTATTCAAGTATCCGGACTTCCAATTAGTTCTAGATTGTCAAACTTCTCTTGGTCTCCAAATGAAAGTAAAATGACATTTTTAAACACAGAAAAAACAGGTGTTTCTTTATGGGTCATGGACATAGCTACAGCAACAGCCAAAAAATTAACAGATGCAACTATTAATGCAAATTCAAGAGATGCAGTTAATTGGTTAAATGACAATGAACTAATCGTGAAGATGTTAGCCGAGGACCGTAAAGATTTGATTAATACAGCTGAAGCAGTTCCTGCAGGACCAACTGTTTCAGTAAGCGATGGCACTAAGGCACAAAACAGAACCTACCAAGACTTACTAAAAAATCCCAATGATGAATTCAATTTTGAACAGTTATCAAGATCTGAGCTTGTATTGATAAATCTTTCAGGCATAGTAAACCCATTTTTACCAGCAGACATGTATCGAAGTGTTAATGTCTCTCCAGATAAAAACTATGTAATGATCTCAACGATTAAGAAGCCTTTCTCATATTTGGTTCCATACAGCAGGTTTCCTTATGAAACCAACATATATAAATCTAACGGAACATTAGTTGCCAAGGTTAATGATGTCCCTTTGGATGAAGTTCGGCCAAAAGGCTTTATGGCAGAACGTATGGGAAAAAGAGACATGGGTTGGAGGGCCGATAAACCTTCCACTATTTATTGGACAGAGGCCTTAGATAAGGGTGATCCTGAAAACAAAGTTGAGTATAGGGATGCTGTTTATCAATTATCCTTCCCATTTACTGATACGCCTGAGCTTTTATTTAAAACTCCCCAGCGATTCTCAGGTATCCAATGGGGTAATTCAGAAACAGCAATAGTCTATGATATGTGGTGGGATACCAGAAATGCTAAGACCTATTTGTTCAATCCGTCGAATCCTCAAAAAGGACTTAACCTAATTAATGACAGAAATTACCAGGATGTCTACAACGACCCAGGAAATTTTCAATCTTCAAAAAATGAATATGGGGAATATGTCTTAGAAATTGATAAAGGAAAGGTTTATTTGTTTGGAAATGGATTCAGTGACAAAGGTCAATTTCCATTTATAGATGAATTAAATTTAACTTCTCTCAAAAAAAACCGACTGTATCAATCTCCATATACTAACAAAATTGAACAGTTAGATAGCCCTATAGATATGAAAAAGGGATTGGTTTTGGTAAGAATTGAGTCTCCCACGGAATATCCAAACTATTTTCTTCGCAACATTAAGAAAAAGGACAACCTAACTCAACTGACAAATTTTGATAACCCATTCAAAGGACTGCAAGGTGTACATAAAGAGGTAATAAAGTACAAAAGGGATGACGGTTTAGACCTAGATGCAACTTTATACTTACCACTAGATTATGAAAAAGGTAAAAAATACCCGATGATAATGTGGGCTTATCCAAGAGAATACAAGGACAAAAGTACTGCATCACAAAACACGTCTAATCCCAACGAATTTATTTATCCATCATATGGTTCCCCTATATATTGGGTGACACGTGGTTATGTAGTTTTGGATGATGCCGCATTTCCGATTGTAGGCGAGGGAAAAGAAGAGCCAAATGATACTTTTAGAAAGCAATTAGTTGCAAATGCAAAAGCAGCTATAGATGCTGTTGACAATTTAGGGTATATAGATAGAAATAGGGTTGCTGTTGGCGGTCATTCCTATGGTGCATTTATGACAGCGAATTTACTTTCACATTCCAATTTATTTGCAGCAGGGATTGCAAGAAGCGGAGCTTACAATAGAACTTTGACCCCATTTGGTTTTCAATCCGAACAGCGATCTTATTGGGATGCTCCAGAAATATACTATAATATGTCTCCCTTTATGCATGCCGATAAAATGAAAACTCCATTGCTGTTAATACATGGTGAAGCTGATAATAATTCAGGCACTTATCCTTTACAAAGCGAACGCTATTTTAATGCCCTGAAGGGCCTTGGGGCACCGGTGCGTTTAGTTATGCTTCCTAAAGAAAGTCATGGATATGCAGCTAAAGAATCAATTTTACATTTATTATGGGAACAGAATCAATGGCTGGAGAAATATGTAAAGAACAAGGAAACTTCCGACGACAACGGAACCAATTAAAATAGAAAACCGCCATTGGCGGTTTTTTTTGTGTCAGTTTGTCACAATTAATTGAATGGTATTTTTTTTGTCATAATCGTAACGAACTAAACGAATACTAATCGGTTTTGCTTTAGCAAAATCAATTCTTAAATAAAATAATTAGACATGACAAAAGGAAGTATTAATGTTTCAGTAGACAACATTTTCCCACTGATCAAAAAATTTCTATACAGCGACCATGAAATTTTTCTTCGGGAATTGATCAGTAATGCAACTGATGCAACTTTAAAATTAAAGCATCTTACTCGTCTTGGAGAGGCTCAAGTTGAATATGGCAATCCAATTATTGAAGTTAAAATCAATAAAAAGAAGAAGACCCTTCATGTTATTGACCAAGGTATTGGAATGACGGCTGAAGAAGTTGAAAAGTACATTAATGAGGTTGCCTTTTCTGGGGCAGAAGAATTTCTTGATAAGTACAAAGATAAATTAGATGGCGCTGGTATTATTGGCCACTTTGGACTTGGATTTTACTCCGCCTTCATGGTAGCTAATAAGGTAGAAATTATCACAAAATCCTATAAAGATGAACCTGCGGTTCATTGGGTTTGTGAAGGATCGCCAGAATTCACATTAGAACCTGCTGACAAAAAAGATAGAGGTACAGAAATCATTCTTCATATTACGGATGACGATAAGGAATTTTTGGAAGATTCTAGGATTCGTGAGCTCTTAAACAAGTATAATAAATTTATGCCGGTTCCTATTAAATTCGGAACCAAGGAAGAAACACTTCCCTTACCAGAAGGAGCAGACAAAGATGCTAAGCCAGAAAAAATTACTGTCGACGATATAATCAACAATCCGGAACCAGCTTGGACAAAGCAGCCAACAGACTTAAAGGATGAAGACTATAAAAATTTCTATAGGGAATTATACCCCATGCAATTTGAAGAGCCTTTGTTCAACATCCATCTTAATGTTGATTACCCATTCAACCTAACAGGTATCCTTTACTTCCCTAAATTAACAAACGACCTAAGCATACAAAAAGACAAAATTCAATTGTATCAAAACCAAGTGTTTGTTACGGATAATGTAGAAGGAATTGTACCTGAGTTTCTAACGCTTTTAAGAGGTGTTATAGATTCTCCTGACATTCCATTAAACGTCTCAAGGAGTTACCTTCAGGCCGACGGTAATGTGAAGAAGATTTCTTCATACATCACCAGAAAAGTAGCAGATAAGTTAAAGTCTCTTTTCAATGATAATCGTGAAGATTTCCAAAATAAATGGGACGACATTAAAATAGTGATTGAATACGGAATGCTTTCAGATGAGAAATTCTTTGAAAAAGCACAAGAATTTGCTCTATATCCAACAGTTGATGGTGAATACTTCACTTTTGAAGAGCTTCAGAATAAAATAAAGGACAGCCAAACCGATAAAGATGACAAATTGGTAATACTTTATGCGTCAGACAAAGAAGCTCAACACAGTTATATTGAGGCAGCCAAGGCCAAAGGGTATGAAGTGTTACTATTAGATTCTCCTATCATATCGCATTTGATGCAAAAACTTGAAATGAATAAGGAAAAAATTTCATTTACAAGGGTAGACTCAGATCATGTGGACAACCTCATCAAAAAGGATGATACTAAAATTTCTAAACTGTCTGATGATGAGAAAAAATCATTGGAAGAATTATTAAAAGAGGTGATCCCTGCTGAAAAATTCTCAGTTCAATTAGAGTCTATGGATTCTGATGCTGCCCCTTTCATTATCACGCAACCAGAGTTTATGCGTAGAATGAAGGAAATGCAGGCCACAGGTGGCGGTATGTTTGGCATGGGAAATATGCCAGATATGTACAATCTAATAGTTAACACAAACTCTGAATTGGTTGGTGAAATTGTTAGTACCAAAACCCGCAAAAAACAAGAACGTTTAATAAACCAGAGTCTTGATTTGGCAAAATTGTCTCAAGGCTTGTTAAAGGGTAAAGATCTTACCGAATTCATTAAACGCAGCTATGAAATGATTAAGTAAAATCGATTTCAATAATAATATGAAGGACCCATCGACATCTCGATGGGTTTTTTGTTTCTTTTCACCTCGAAAATTTATTCAAAAAAGGGTATCTTAAACTTTTTTATAACACCCTTTTATGAACTATTCAAAATACATCCCTCTTTACTTGCTACTTCTTGTAATTGGAATAGGGACCGCTCAAAATTTAGATACAAAAATCGATGCTATTGTTGCTAAAGAATATCCAGCAGACGGACCTGGCATTTCACTTTTAGTGGCCAAAGATGGAAAGCCAATTTATCGTAAGGCATTCGGTATGGCAAATTTAGAATTGCAAGTTCCTCTCAAACCAGAAAATGTGTTTGAACTTGGCTCAATAACCAAACAATTTACGGCTGTTTCTATATTAATGCTGCAGGAGCAAGGCAAACTGAAAATAACAGATGAGATCACCAAATATATTCCTGACTATCCGACCTTAAATAAAACAATTACGATATATCATCTTTTAAACCATACCTCAGGGATTAAAAGCTATACGGATTTGGTGAATTTTCAATCTACCGCTAGACTTGATAAAACCCCTTCCGAAATTATTGATGTCTTTAAAAATGAACCAATGGATTTTGAACCAGGTGAAAAATTTAGATACAACAATTCTGGATACATCCTGTTAGGATACATTATTGAACAAGTTTCTGGGGTCAGTTATGAGGAATTCATAAACAAGAATATTTTCAAACCATTAGGAATGAAACATAGTTATTACGGAAATAACTCCGACATAATTCCTAATAGAGCAGCTGGTTATAAAATGGATTCGGATGGATATGCAAATTCAGATTATTTGAGCATGTCTTTGCCATACGCCGCTGGCTCTCTTATGTCCACCATTGATGATCTTTTGAAATGGCAAAATGCGATAAATAGCAACAAATTAATTTCCAAGGAAAGCCTTGACAGTGCCATCCACGGTTCCGAATTAAATAATAGTGAACATATTCCATATGGTTTTGGTTGGGGTGAGCAAGATGTAAAAGGATCTAAGGGCTATGGGCATGGCGGTGGTATATTTGGGTATACTACGAATGAAATTTATTTTCCTAAAGAAAATATTTATGTGGTTGGTCTCACAAACTGCAATTGTAAAAGCATAGGCGCAACAACAGTAAAAGTTGCAGCATTAGCCCTAGGAAAACCCTTCCCAACAATGGCGGATGTTGTTAAGGTAGATATTAATGAACTAAATAAATGGGTTGGTAATTATCGTTTTGAAGATGGCGCTTTAAGAATTATTTCCCTTAAAGACGGTCAATTAATAAGTCAAAGACAAGGCAGTAATGAATTTAAAATCTATCCTCTTGGCAATAACCGATTTATGTTTGAAGATGGTTCCATTGAATATTTATTTTCTGGTGAAAATGGAAAAAGAAAAGTTGAAATGACTACCCAAAACGGCAAAACTACAGGTGAGGAAACTGAGGATGTTGAACCAATTCAAAATTCAAAGTATAGTGAAATTAATGTGCCGATTGAAACATTGAAAATTTATACTGGAGAATATGAATTGGCTCCAAATTTCATCCTAACGATTACTCAAGAAAATGATGGTCTATTTGCTCAGGCAACTGGCCAACCTAAGATTCAAATTTACCCTTTTGAGGAGGACAAATTTTTCTATAAAGTGGTTGATGCTCAATTAACATTTAATATAAACAAGGACGGTATATCGGAAAGTGTTGTGCTACACCAAAATGGAAATAACATCCCTGGCAACCGAAAAAATTGACCAACTTTTAGATCATTATTCTTGGGGTGTAGAACCACAGGTTCTATTATACGTTTGTTGAGCATATTCCTTACCCCCTGAAGGATAAAAGGGACCTTTAGGCTCAAATGAATCAAATAGGGCTAAGGCATTTTTCATATCGTCGCAAAATGGTGTAATATCTTGCTTAAAGTATTGCGCTGCTCCAATTTCCCATTCTACTTTACCAAAAGCAACACGCGGATTATTTGGAGCCATTTTTCTGGCTTCGGCATATAACTGAGTTATCTTAGGACTCATAGTCATCCCATATTTCATACCATCGAAAATAACCCAGCATGTTAAGAGTTGAGCCTGAAGCAAATGAAGTTCTTCATTATTTTCAGGTGAAAGGGTTTTGGCGTCATTTAAAAAATCCTGAGCTTTTTTCAATTTCGCTTTTAATTCGGCTTCATCTTTTTCATTAAAGCTTTGAAACACGTTAATTTGGGCCACATAAAACGGCGGCAACCATTCATTTGGTTCTGCATTTGCTATCCGTTCAAACATATTTGCAGCGTCCCAAGGTTTTCCCTCTTGCCACAAACCAAATGCTTTTTGCATGCCTTGCTCAAATCTAGATTGAGCTTGGGTTCCTATTGAAACAGTAACGATAAGTAAAAGAACAAGTTTTTTCATAATGCTAGTTTATTAAGATTGTTGATTTATTAATTTGTATTCAAATTTGATGTTTATCCATAGGCAATTCAATTTGAAAGAACTGAACTGTTATTATCATTGGACGAACTGTATATTTCCTATAAATTATCTAATTGATTATCACGGCCGTCATCACTAAGTGTCCAAAAGAATCCTATAAAGAAAAATTGATCAGCGGCCGGTCTTAAAGTCCTCCTATCAAAAATTCCATTATCAGGTCTATCCGCATATTGATAACCATTCACATTTTTAAACCCTAAGGCATTGCTTATAGAGAAGTAAAGAATTTTTTGTTGAGAAAGCAGATAGGCCCAATTGAAACTTAAACTATTATAAGGTTTGGTTTTTTCTTGCAGAATCCCTGGCTTGTTGGGATTGGTGTAACTTCTACCACTGCCATAATTGTAACTAAATCCAACTTGACTACGCCAATTTTCAATCCAGTATTTACCCACCACCGAAATATTGTGTTTGTTAACCACCGGTGGAGTGGCAGAATAGGGATAATTTAGATAAAGTCGTTCTGTATCTAAATAAGAATAACTCACCCAGTAATCTATATTCTTTAGACTTTGATTATCCCTCCAGAAGAAATCAATCCCTTGTGCATAACCTTTACCGTCATTCCCAAAATCAGAATCAAAATTTGGAAGATCATCTGAGTAGGTTATCAAATCATGATAATTCTTTCTATAAACTTCAGCCCTAAAAATTCTGTTATTATAACTGAATTGATAGTTTAGAATATAATGATCCGTCCTAGGGGATTCCATCTTATCACTAAATTTAATAACATCTTGAAACGGTTGTTGATAGAACTTCCCATATGCCAATGAAAGTTGCCCATTCTTCGAAGTTTTATAAGCAAATGAAATTCTAGGAGAAAGAGTAAATTCCTCTAAAAAAGAACCATATTCTGCCCTGACACCCACCTTCGCGGCCAACTTCTTAATAAAAATGACATCTGTCTCAGCAAATAATGCTCCTAATGGATTATTATACCCATACGATATATCAGTAATATTATCAGCAGCATAGGTTTCCTTGAAATCTGAATAAAAATATTCTGCTCCAAAATTCAATTTAATGTGTTTATTAAACCTCTTTTTTAATTTCAATTTAAGATGAAGGGAGTTATCAATGTTTTCAACTAATTGATCGGAAATAATCAGATCATTAAATGCTCTAGTGAAACTACCTCCACTAAAAAGTTTCCAGCTATCCCCTATCCTACCCTCATAACTGAAGTTGGAATAAAAATTATTGTTTTTCAATTTGAAATGAAGACCATCTTCATAATTGATATCCTCCTGGGTTAATTCAAAATTAGTAGCGTCAAAAGCACCATAGATTTTCAATAAGCCATTATTGAATTTTCTTCTAAATACTGACTCGGCCGCCATTACCTCAAATGGCTTTTCCCAATCATTACGATCTGGAAATATGGCATTATATGGTGAAAGGTTGAAATAACTTGCATTTACACTAAGTGAATTTTTGTCCCAAATTTGAGTATTTCCCAATCCTAGCCCAACAGACATTACTGAAATATCGGTTTTCTCTTGTGTAGGTTCATCTATTGTTTTCAAAAGTAAAACTGAAGATAGCGCTTGCCCATATTCAGCAGAATATCCTCCTGTTGAAAAAGTTATTCCATCAAACAAAAATGGGCTATACCTACCACGGCTTGGCACATTATTAGGAGAGGCAGTATAGGGTGTAAAAACTCTAATGCCATCAATGAAAATTTGGGATTCTCCAGCTTCTCCTCCCCTCACAAACAGCCTTCCGTCTTCAGCCACAGTGGAGGTTCCTGGCAATGTCTGTAACGCTCCAACAAAATCACCAAGTGCACTAGCCGTAGTAACAACATCCAATGGTTTTAATACAGAAACTTTACTATTATCTCCTGCCTCGAAAGTACCTGCTGAAATTACTACAGCATCCAAAGCACCAATGTCCTCCTTTAGTTCAATTCTTAAATCGATCATTTTTTCAACCTCCTCGATAAGCTTAAATGTCTCAAAGGATATAAAGGAAATGACTAGAGTTTGATTACCAGACTCCCCAGTGGAAAACTCGAATTTGCCATTAACATCTGAGGAAGTTCCGTCATAAGTTCCATCTAAATAGACATTAGCTCCCTCCACCGGACTTCCACCTGCAGAAGAAACGGTTCCGCTCACCACCATTTGCGCCGTCAAAAGCTGGGTAAAAAGGGAAATGTGAAACAGTAAAAACCGGGAATAGAAATCATTAGGTTTCATTTGGTTTGAAATTTATTTATTCAAACCTCCTAAATCATTACATCAAATTAAAAAGGGAATAGCTGAATTGTCAGTTAGGGGTACTGAATTGTTTGTGAGATATATTTTTTAAAAATTTTACTAGTAATATTATGGATTTCTTAAATAGCCCATTAGTACCTAAAAGATTAGGATTGATTGTTATACCGTGCTGATAAATAATAGACTTGTATATAAAACATAATTGCCAAAACTACAAAGGCATAGATAAAAATATAACCTGATTGAAAGTTCGGGAATATATTAAAGGAAGGCAATTCAAATTGTAAGATAGAATTATCTAAACCCCACCAATCAGTTCCTGCTGGATTTCCTTTAACCAAATAATAAATTATAGCAATAATTGATATAGCAAATGAGATTACAATGGTTTTCATGGAAATTAGGGGCTGGCTTTCAATAGAATTTATCTTATTATGTTGCTCGATTTTTTGAAGTAGTTTCATTTTAAAATCAGCAGAAGGAACCTCTAAGGTTTGATCCTTAATAAGGCTTCTTAATAATTTATCTATATTTTCATTTTCATTAGATTCCATACGATTCAAGAATTGCAGGTTCAACATTTTCTTTAATTACCGATGCCAGTTTAGAACGGCACCTATATAATTTTACTTTAGCATTATTTTCAGTTATCCCTAGAACCTCTGCAATTTCAGAAAGGGACGATTCTTCATAGTAAAATAAGGTTACTAAAAGGGCTTCATCTGCAGGCAATTGGTTAATGCATTCCTTTATCAATTGACTATGCTCACTTTTTTCAAATCCTGTCATTCCGCCCTCATTATCCGCAACAAAATACTTCTCAGTGGCCTTGTCAATTCCAAGAGACCAAGGTTTTCTCTTAAGTTGCTTCAAACGATCAAGGCATTTTCTATAAACTATTTTATATAACCAAGTTGATAACTTAGACTCACCTTTAAATTTGTCTATAGAAGCAATTGCTTTTATAAATGCATCTTGTGCCACTTCTTCCGCCTCTTCTCGATTACCCAATACTTTCAAGCACAATGTAAATACCATATGCTGATATGCTTCTATCAGTTCCGTATAAGCAGAAGACTTTTGTTGCCTCAGTCCTTCAATTAATAAGGTTTCGTTGTGGTTAGCCATTTTCAATAAGACGGTACCACTTATAAATAGGTTACAGTAAAATTAAAAAATAAATTTCTGCTTTTTGTAACCACAATTCAATTTGCGTCGTCCTATGGCACAGAACACATAAAAAGTAATCAATTAAAAAAAACAGTCATGGGATCAGAAGTTATTATTATGCCAATTATGATGGCAGTATTTTTCGGAATCGTTTATCTCTATTTTTCAACTAGACACAAAGAAAGATTGGCTCTTATAGAAAAAGGAGTTGATGCAAGTATTTTTATGGAAGGTAAAAAGCATACTGCACCAATATGGAAAGTATTGATTTTAAATCTTGCGCTTTTAGCAATGGGTATTGGTTTAGGAATTTTCTTGGCAGGAATCCTTCATTATAATTTAGGAGTTCAAAATAATATTGCATTTCCCGGAACAATATTCTTCATGTCAGGTCTTGGTCTAATAATTGGCTTTTTCTTAACCAAGAATATAGACAAGGAATAAACATCCAACCAAAACTAATATTAATGCCCTGTTAACAGGGCATTTTTAGTTTATAATAATCTATTCCTTAAATTTACAATTCAATTTATATTCAGATTAATAGATACTTATATTAAATGCCCCAACTTTTCAATAATTCAAGAGTTTCATCCTTTTTAAATTTAACATTAACCTTTTTAATTGCGAACCTAGCTTTTGCACAGACCGTAGTTTTAGACAGTGTAACCAAGCAACCTGTTTCTTATGCCACAATTTCCTTTGGCAACGGGCAAGGTATATTTGCTGATGATAAAGGCAAATTTATATTCACCAAAAAACTTTATCCAGACGTAGATTCGCTATTCGTTACTGCCTTGGGGTTTAAAGATTTAAGCATTGCAACAGAAAATTTACCGGAAACCTTATTGCTAGTTTCAGCTCCAGACGAATTAGAAACGGTAGAACTTTTTTTTAGAGCAGATCAAAAGTTTGATGAAGAAACTACGAAACCTATTACAGATAATGATTATTTTAACTGTTGGTTACCTACAATAGAATCCGAAATTGCCGTTTATTTTCCAAAGAAGAATGAAGAAAAAACCAGAATTTCGAAAGTAATTTTTCCCATTACTCCCGAATCCAAAGATTGGGATAAAAGAAAACGATCAAATTCTGAAAAACATTCCTTCTCCACACTTTTTAAGATAAAATTCTACGAAAATGAAGGTGAAAAACCCGGAAAACCTCTTAGCTATGATACCTATGTTGTTAGAACCACAGAAAAAGACGGCGACCAATTTACCTTAGACATTTCAGATCGACCTTTACTAATTCCAGAGGATGGAGTATATATTTCTATTCAAGTGTTAGGTTATACAGATAAGGACGGCAATCTACTTCCAAACAAAAAATACAAGGAAATAAAAACTGGAGGTACGGTGGTTAAAATTCCAACCAATTTTAGACCATTATTGCCATTTACAGACAAATGGTCTGCCAATAGAACATTCATTAAACGCGTATTTATTAGTAATTCAGAATGGACCTCTTTTCAACCAGGGACTGGCATACAATCAAGTCTCTTAAAAAAAGGGCTTAATAATTATGGGATTGGCGTAACCTATCGAATTTATGAATAGTCTACCTTGGCATCTAGTTGTAATGGCAAGCATGTATATTTTTGCTGGAGCGATGCATTTTATCAAACCAAAAGTATATCTACGGATTATGCCCAGATATCTACCGAACCATAGATTATTAGTGTATTTAAGCGGGTTTGTTGAAATAGCTCTTGGTTTGGCTCTATTGGTGACTGAGCTCAGGAATATTGCGATAATTGGAATAATTGCGATGTTAACGATATTTTTATTAGTACACTTCTACATGTTAAAGGGCGAAAAAGAAGGGGTTGGAATACCAAAATGGATATTAATACTAAGATTACCACTACAGTTTTTCCTTATGTACTGGGCATGGTTTTATAAAAATTTCTAAATTATTTAATAGGAAAATTGAAGTAGGTATAAGGATGGGGCTCATTACGTAATGTGAAGTGCCACCATTCCTTGGAGTAACTCCTAAAACCAAATGAATTCATAACTCCTTGTAAAATTTTACGATTTTCTTTTTGTTCTTCAGTTATATGGGGGTAATCTACCCAAGACTCAGGACCAAAGAAATCATACGGACTACCCATATCGAGCGGCTCTAAATTGTTTGCTTTAATAATCGTTAAATCTACAGTACTACCTCTACTATGACCAGATTTTGAAGCAATATAACCTTCCTGAAACAATACCGACTTGGAAGTACGAGGATAAAAATTTTGCTTTTGAATGGTATCATCTAAATCTCTAGCCCATTCGATAAAATGATTTACTGCTTCTTGTGGTCGGTAACCATCATAAACACGCAGGCACAAACCGATAGTCTCAAGTGAATCTTGAACCTTCATGAGAGCCACAACAGTCGGTTTAGTCAAAATTAAACGGTTCGCATTGTACCCGCGAATAGTATCGCCTACAAAATTGAAGTCCGTATAATATCGCAGTTCCACATCTAAATCTTTTATAACACTTTTAGCATCGATAAAATCAGAAGGGAATTCCTGATGGTCTTGAAATGCAAGCATCAATAAAGTTGAAACCGTATATATTAGAAGTTTTGTTAATTTCACTCGATAAATTTTCACCACAAGATAAGTTTTTCTTGCAATTTCAAATGACCAGAATCAAATTACCAGACGCTGAAGTTTACTACTACAAAAATTTTTTAAATATTGGTAGTGCCGATTATTATTTTCAAATATTATTTCGAGAATTAAACTGGAAATCGTTACCAATAAAGATTTTTGGCAAGGAATTTATGCAACCTAGGTTAATTGCCCTTTATGGAAACGAGGGTTTAGAATATACCTATTCAGGAACTACCTTAAAAACTGAGAGATGGTCATTAGAATTGGAGGAAATAAAAAAGAAAATTGAAGAGAAAATAGATTATAAGTTTAATTCTGTCCTTGCTAACCTTTACAGAAATGGTAACGATAGTAATGGATGGCATGCCGATAACGAAAAATCTTTAGGAAAAAATCCAGTGATAGCTTCTATAAGTTTGGGAGCTGCTAGAACTTTCAAAATGAAACATAATTTAATGCCAGATGCCAAGCTTAATATAACCTTAGAACATGGAAGTCTATTGGTAATGGAAGGACAAACACAACATTTTTACAAACATCAAATTCCCAAAACAAAAAAGAATGTATCGGAAAGAATAAATCTTACATTCAGAACGTTATTCTCATAAAAAGAAAAAACCGGGATCCCTCAATCCCGGCTTTCCTTATTTGCTTTTATTTATTGTAGATTTAGGGTCTCTAAGATCAACAACAATGCAAATATTAATTAATTAATCCATTGAACTAAAAACTAAATTTTAGTACACACCAAAAGTAAAATTAACTTTGAATTAATCAGTTTAAATACACAAAAAATCGATGAAAAGCATTTAATTTTAACAATTAAAGACTAAAAGTTGTATTTCATCGATTAAACACCATTTCAAAATTCAAAATAAAGTATGCTCCAAAATATTTCCCAAAACTTTTTAGGCCTAGATTTAGTCAAAATTTCATGTTTAATTCTTGCTTAAAATGACACGCGTCATGAAATTAAATCCCTTTATTATTCTTTTATTATTTCACTGTTTTGTTTGGAGTCAAAATCCAAAAATTATAGAAGAAGATTTAACTATCAACGAAAATATCGACGGAACTCTGTTAATACCTAATACAAACACCAAAGTTCCATTAGCAATCATTATTCCAGGGTCTGGACCGACTGACCGAAATGGAAACCAAAATTTCTTAAAAAACAACTCCCTTAAAAAATTAGCCGAGGCCCTTACCGCCAGTGACATTGCAACCTTTAGATTCGATAAAAGAATCGTAAAACAAATCCATCGCGGCAATGTTGATAGTAATATTAAGTTTGAGGATTTTGTTATCGACGTCAAGTCAATAATAAAATACTTTGCCAAGAACCCTGCATTTACAAAAATTATTCTAATTGGTCATAGTCAGGGTAGTCTTGTAGCCCTATTAGCCGACAACGATGAAGTTGATGGAATAATCTCCATCTCAGGAGCTGGCCAAAGCATCGATAAGGTTTTGTTAGAACAAATTAGCAAAATGGCTCCTGGGTTGTCAGATGAGGCTGAGGCAACCTTAAAAATCTTGAAGAGTGGGCAAACAACAACCAACTTTCCTCAACCCTTACAGTCTGTTTTCAATTATGATTTACAACCGTTTATGATCAGTTGGATAAAGTATGATCCCGTTAAAGAAATAACAAACATCGATAAACCAATTCTTGTAATAAATGGAACAAAAGATCTTCAAGTAAGCATATCTGAAGCAAAGTTGCTAGATGAAGCCGCTCCAAATTCCCAGATAAAAATTATCGAAGGAATGAACCATATCATGTTCACCATTGATGGTGATGACTTGGTAAATTCAAAATCCTATAATGAATCTTCACACGCTATTAACCAAGAATTAATTGAACTTATTCAGAAGTTCATCTTTTCCAAATAGTTAACTCCATTAATCGATAAAAAGTGTATTTTTAACCTTTACCGAAGGTATTTATCGAAAAATCAAATACTCTTAGCGAAAAAATAAGTCAAAGTTTAATGTTAAAAGTAGCTTTACAGCCATAAACCCATCTACTATTTAACCTATGAATAAGTTTATACTACTTATAGTTTTGTGCGTATGCACATCCTTCATTTCTTATTCTCAAGAATTTACGGTCGGCGTTAAAGGAGGAGTCAATTATTCTTACATTGGCGACGTTTTGTCATTTGGAGGTTCGTACCAACAAGGTGCACCAAATATTACATATACACCAGACAATGAAATTGGAACGCAATTTGGGGGTTTTATAAATGTTGAATTTGGAAAATTTTTTATAAGACCTGAATTATTGTTCACCAAATTTAAGAATAGTTATGACTTTCCATTTAATAGATCTTATTGGAATAGTAAACGAATAGATATACCCATTATGTTTGGATATGAAGTATTCAAACCTATTTCCATCTACGCAGGACCAATTATAAATTCAACGTCTGATATGACCATTGATGGTGTTCAACAGCCAATAACTTTTGATAAACGCGATATAAACATTGGCGCTGGGATATTGGTGGATTTCGGAAGGTTCGGATTTGATGTTAGATATGAAATTAGTACAACGGAAGAGCCTCGACAAAGAACTGATTTTAATTATAACAGTGCTGGTTCACCGGGTTATGGTGTTAATGTGGCGGATATGATGCCTTACAAATTAGGGGTAATTTCTATTAGTGCCCACATTAATATTTTCTCCACTGATAAAGACAGAATAGGAAGTTTCTTTGGAGGATTATTCCGGGGGGATAAGTGTTACTGTCCATACGATTAAAAAAAAAGTACTGATAAATAAAAGAAGAGCCCCAAACGGGGCTCTTCTCACTTTAACTAACCAACCAAATGTGACATCATCTTAAAGACATCTGTCTTAAACTACTAATCAATCACGATTTAGATATTTCAATTCTTGTGCCAAAGAATTAAGTAGAATTTTATATATGATTTATTTAACAATTTTATAAATCCTTTAAGAATGTCTATTTTGCCGCCAAATAATTCTTGAGTATGGACTCCACTCCCCTTATTAGTAACGACGGTATCGTCTTTGGCCTTTTAATGCTCGCATTAGGGTTTGTTTTTTATACTGAATCATTAAAAAAAGGATTTTGGCCAGTATTTTACAAATATGTTCCTGGGCTATTGATGTGTTATTTAATTCCAGCCATATTTAATTCGGTTGGTTTAATTTCCGCAGACGTATCTAAAACTTATTTCATTGCAAGCCGTTACTTACTGCCCGCTTCGCTAGTTTTATTAACAATAAGTATTGATTTAAAGGCGGTTTTCAATTTAGGTTGGAAAGCATTAGCAATGTTTTTTACCGGAACAATTGGAATTATTATTGGTGGCCCCATTGCAATACTTTTAATTTCAACCTTTTCACCTGAAACAGTAGGTGGGGTAGGTTTTGATGCTACATGGAGAGGGCTTGCAACATTGGCAGGCAGTTGGATAGGCGGTGGTGCCAACCAAGCCGCAATGTTAGAAATTTATGAATATAATACGGAATTGTATGGAGGCATGGTTTTGGTGGACATAGTAGTCGCAAACATCTGGATGGCCATATTATTATTAGGTATTGGCAAAAGCAATAAAATAGATCGGTGGTTGAAAGCGGATAATTCAGCTATCGAGGAATTGAAACTTAAAGTCCAACAGTTTACAGATAAAATTGTTAAGATTCCTTCCCTTACAGACTATATAATTATTCTCACTTTCGCATTTGTGGCCGTGGGTATTGCACATTTTGGTGCTGATCATATTGCAAGTTTTTTAAATGAAAATTTTGAAAGTGTTCGAAATCCAAGGAGTCCATTTTCTTCATTCGGAAGTGATTTCTTTTGGTTAATTTCAATTGCAACACTTATGGGTATAATTCTATCTTTTACTCCAGCAAAAAATTATGAGGGTGCAGGAGCAAGTAAAATTGGAAGTGTATTTATCTACATATTAGTAGCGACCATAGGTATGAAAATGGATCTTTTGAAAATATTTGAAAATCCAGGGCTTATCCTTATTGGTTTAGTTTGGATGGCTATACATGCTGGCTTATTAATCTTAGTGGCCAAATTAATTAAGGCTCCTTACTTCTTCATGGCCGTTGGAAGCCAGGCAAATGTAGGTGGAGCTGCCTCTGCCCCAGTTGTTGCTGCAGCATTTCATCCTTCACTTGCAACTGTAGGGGCACTACTGGCGGTATTTGGTTATGTGGTCGGAACTTATGGCGCAATCCTTTGCGCAGAATTGATGAAAATTGCCGCTGCAGGTTAGTAATTAAGAAAATTTAATAGCATATTTGCGCCAAATTTTGGAATGATGAAACAAGTTGTAGCTGCCGTTGCATTACTTATATTGTTCGGTTGTAAAGAGGAGACCAATTTTACCCTAGAAGGCCAAATTAAAGGTCTAAAAAAAGGAGTAGTTTATTTGGAACGCTTTCAAGATAGCACCTATAATGTTATTGACTCGGTTGTTATAAATGGAAATGAAAATTTTACGATTAAAACTCAACTTGAAGAGCCTGAGGTTTTGTTTTTACGTTTAGACAAAAATTCAAAGGAGGATGATTTGGTATCATTTTTTGCTGACGAGGGCATTACCAAAGTTTCAAGCACATTAAAAAACTTTTATTTTGATGCTTCGATTGAAGGCACAAAACAACAACAACTGTTAGAGGATTATTTAAAAATGATGGGCAAATTCAATGATGAAAATTTGGACCTCATTAAATCGTCCATTCAAAATAATAACAACTCTGACTCAATAAATAAGATTGACTATCAATCAAAATTTGACCAACTTATCAGGAGAAAATATCTGTATACTATAAATTTTGCTGTAAACAATAGAGGAAGTGAGGTTGCTCCATATTTGGCGGTTTATGAAATACCCGATGCCAATATTAAGCTTCTGGACACTATTTATAATTCTCTTCCAGAGAAAATTAAAACCTCTAAATATGGTAAGGAACTCGAAACTGTTCTAAAACAGCGAAAAAACGATTCCTTATAATTTATTTACCCTATCAACTAGCTTACTAGCTTCTTGGTCTAATTCACTTTGAACCCCTTTAAAATGGGTTTTACTATTTTCTAACTTTCTTTGATTGACTTTTACCATTAAATCATCGAAGGTTTTAATGGCATCATCAATAATTGCCTCACTCTCTTTGGTGGCACCCTCGTTCGTATTTTCCCAGTAATAGACTGAATCGATTATATCTCCCAAAACATTATTAATGTCCTTCTTTAGATTTCTTTTACTTGCCATATTATAAAATTTTAAAAAGTTAGTGAGTTTTTATCCTGAATACTTCACGAAATTACGTTCTGTTTCATAAAGAATAATTTCTAATTCTTGGTCCGCTTTAATATGCGGGCGAAGTCTATTGTAAATAACTATCGCAATATTTTCTGTTGTAGGATTTAACGATTTAAATTCCTCTGTTTCTAAATTTAGATTTTTATGGTCGAAAGCCTCTTCAATTTCTCTATAAATTATATCCTTCAATTTTTTGAGATTTAAAACAAATCCTGTTTCAGAATCCACAGTTCCAGTTACACTAACAACCAAATCATAATTATGACCATGATATTTTGGGTTACTACACTTCCCAAAAACTTCTAAATTCTTTTCATCACTCCATTCTGGTTTAAATAACCTATGAGCAGCATTAAAATGTGCCTTTCGAGAAACTGTTACTTTGTTATCCATTATTCGATATTTATCGCCTCGTAAAACTTATCAAAAATGATTTTAAACCAAACTGTATATATTTCGGGATTCAGGTTCATGTCTTGTTTAACATCGTGCAAAGACATCCATTTCCACGACTCGACTTCTTCTGGGTTAATGGCAGGTTCATCATTATACATTCCCGTTAGGATGTGGTCATATTCATGTTCTGTTAAGCCATTATCAAAGGGTGCTTTATAAATAAAAGATTGGGAATCGGTAAGCTCAGTAGTAAATCCCATTTCTTCCATTAGACGTCTTTTTCCTGCTTCTACATTGGTTTCACCGTCTCTCTGATGGCTACAACATGTATTTGTCCACAATCCAGGAGAATGGTATTTGGTTTTGGCCCGTTGTTGTAATAACAATTGGCCCTTATTGTTAAAAACAAAAACCGAAAACGCCCTATGCAAAAGGCCTTTCTCATGAGCCTCCATTTTAGGCATTAATCCTATCTTTTCGTCTTGTTCATTAACGAGAATAACTAGTTCTTCCTTCATATAATTCAAAAATAAGATTGATTACCGAAAATCCCACTCGGTTTATGGAATAATTAAGGAAGTTGTATTTCTTAACCCAAAGAAAAGCCACCTTAACTTTAGGTGGCTTAAAAAAATAATGTGCAATTATCTCACATGCTTGAGATAATAAACTCTGATCTCCTATTAAGTTGGTGTTCCTCTTCCGAACATTCAACACCATCCGTGCATTTGTTAACAGGTTCAGATTCTCCAAAACCATTAGCTATAAGTCGTTCTGGATCGATTCCCTTTCCAATTAAATATTCCCTTGTAGATTTAGCCCTTCTATCAGATAACGACAAATTGTAAGGTGCTTCCCCCCTACTATCGGTATGACTTCTAATATCGAGTTTCATTGATGGATAGGTTTTAAGTACAACCAATACCTTTTCTAATTCAACCGATGCATCATATCGTATTTTCGAATCGTCAAAATCAAAATAAATTATAGGAATATCAAGAGTTTTAGCAAGGTCGTCACCTACACCAACTTCTTGCGCATCGAGTTCCATGAATAATTCCATTTGCAAATCCTGAGATGTTTTCGGAGTTACTATTCGCTTTTCATCTCCAATATATTTTTCCTGCTCCACCCTTACTAAATAATCTTTATCACAATTAACTAAGAATTTAAACAATCCTTTTTCATCCGTATTTTTGGTTTCCAATAATTTTCCTTCGCTATCATATAATGAAACCACCGCTTCGGAAATTGGTTCGGTAGAATCTAAATCCTTGACAATGCCGTTTAAATTTTGTTCGCAATCCAATATTGTAAAACCGTAAATATCATCATCCCCTTTTCCCCCTTTTCTGTTAGAAGTAAAAAAGCCTTGTTTCAATGCAACACTTTCGTAATAGGCAAAATCGTCCATTGGGCTATTAATTGGTTTCCCAACATTTTCAACTTTAAATTCCATACCTCCTTCAGCGAAATTTTTTTCAAAATCCCGAATAACAAAAATATCTAATGAACCTAAACCAGGATATCCGTTTGAAGCAAAATAAAGGTCCCCTTTACTATTTATAAACGGGAAGGATTCCTCTCCTTCTGTATTTACTAAAGACCCAAGATTCTCTGGATTCCCAAATGTTCCATCAGGTTTTAAATTTGCACGAAAAATATCTGAAAGTCCCACATTGCCTTCCATATCCGAAGCAAAATACATTGCTGTTCCATCTGCATTAATCGATGGATGCGCTACACTATATTCACTTGAATTAAAATGAACCGGCTGTATGTCAGCCCAACTTTCTCCTTTTTTTATTGCTCTATAAATTTGAAGGCGATTAACCCCATCCTTTCCCTTTGTTTTTTTCTTGTCGTAAAAATTATTTCGTGTAAAAAACAGGAACTTACCATCTGGAGTTATCGCAATTGAAGACTCATGTACTTTCGTATTAATTGGCTCACCTAATCCTACTACTTCACCATACTTGTTATTACCATCATTGGTAGCGGTATAGATATCTAGAAATGGTTGTTCATTCCAATTATAATTTTTGCCACCACCTCGAGTTGAGGAAAAGTAAATTTTGCCATTGTACAAATAACCTCCAAAATCAGATAATTTTGAATTTATTGGAAGGTTGTAAACTTTAGCCTCATAATTACTAGCGGCTTCAATAGTGGCCAAATAATCTACATCATTTATAAATGCTGCAGCTCTAGAATCTTCGGGTTTTTCCTCATTGAATTTTCTCATGTAATTGTCAGCTTCTTCATATTTTTCAATACTTTTCAAAGCCTGTGAATATCTGAAATAATATTCCGGATCAACTTGCACGTCTTCCATCTCCATAAGCTTAGCGTACCACTTTACAGCATCCCTCATTTTGTTATTGAAATAAAAGGAATTGCCAAGTTTCATGAAAAGTTCGGCTGACTCATAACCGTCTTCTGCCACCTTAAGCAACACTTCACTCGTTTTAATGTAGGCGAGTTTATCATATTTCTTATCAATGCGCTGAACTTTCTTTTCCTGTGCAAACAAAATGCTCAGGTTGAAAAGAAGGACAATTAGTAAATAAATTCTAGGTTGTTTCATAACAATTAGTGTTTAAAAAAATCTGGGGGATATAAAGACATCATCATTAATTAAATCAAATTCAAATCTTAAAAATAATTCATGTGACCCACTATTATAATTATTTAGCCTTGAAGTTTCCCAATCATATGCATAGCCAATCATTAGTTTATCAGTTAATTGAAATCCAACTAGTCCGCTCATTGCGGCACTCCATCGATAGGCTACGCCAACGGTCAACTTCTCATTAAAGAGGAAATTAGCAGATGTATCAATTTGAAGTGGAGCCCCCGACACAGCCTTAAGCAATACAGCTGGCTTAAATTTCAAACTTGGATTAATATCGAAGACATAACCTGAAATCAAATAATGATTGATTCTTTCTTGAGAAACATATGACTCGGCACCTGTTTCATTTGCATAATATCGAGTTCTCAATAATGATGGAGCAGAATACCCGATATAGAATTTCTCGGTATAATAATAGAGTCCAAATCCTATGTTCGGATAAAACCGATTATCCACATTTTGCATAAAGTCGGCTTCAGAAGGATTTTCCGGATTGGTTTTACTGTAATCGATATTAAGGAAATTCCCCCCCGCCTTAAGCCCAAAAGCCAATTTGCCTAAGGAATCGGTTTTAATGGTGTATGAAAAATCTACGTTGAAATGTGTTTGGGTCTGAATCCATATCTCATCGCGCATTAGCGAAACTCCAATACCAATATTTTCATTGCTTAGAGGCGTATGGCCAGCCAACGTCATGGTTCTAGGCGCTCCCTCTAATCCTATCCATTGTGCCCTATAAAGCCCATTAATATTCATGGTTTCCCTAGAACCAGCATAAGCAGGATTTACAACAATAGTGTTATACATATATTGGGTGTATTGAGCGTCTTGCTGTGCATGGCTAAATATGCTAGACAGCCCAATTAAAATTAACAATTTGGGTATTTTATTCATTTGTGAATATACTATTTTATAGATCATTCCTCAGATTCCTATTCAGATTAACGTTGTATGTAAATTGGACCAGCCTTAGATCTCATCGATTCTCCGTCATAATAATTCAAAACATAATAATAGACCCCTGCAGGTAATTTGTCGCCTTTTCTAATGGTAATTCTACCTTCAGAGATACCTATAAAATAAGGCCCCTCATGATAAGCATCCTTATCATAAACTAAAACACCCCATCGATTATAAATCTTTACATTATTTTGAGGGTAATTCTCTAATCCACCTATTTTAAAAGCATCATTTTGACCGTCGTTGTCATCCGGGGATATGGCGTCATAGACAATAAGTTCAGGACCTGTTAGATATATTACCGTAGGATCATTATCTGGTTCTCCATCGAAATTTCCTTGAGCATCCGGTGTTTCAATAGTATCATCGCCCGCATCCGAAATATCATAAATCATAGGTCCATAGGCCTCTTTACCGGCAGCCTCTGCACTATTTTCAATAAAACCTCTAGCCATATCCGATGGAACTATTGTATAGGAAGCAGTAACACTTCCAACTTCACCAGGATAAAGTGTACCCGGACTTATAGGAAGATTTAAAATACCGAGTACTCCATCATTTATTGTTATATCCTCTATTACTGTATTTCCGGTATTGAAAACCCTGAAAGTATAAGTGATAATATCTCCTACATAACCATTGCCACTAATTTCAGCCGTCTTAAATAATGCCATATTAGAATTACACTTAAGAACATCTGTTTGACTAATTGTTATAGTCTCACTACTGGTACAACCTGATTCAGGGTCAGTTATTGTTACCGTATAGTCACCCGGCTCTCCTATTTCAATTGAAGTAGAAGTTTCGCCCGTGTTCCATTCAAAGGAGAAATCACTTTCAAAAATACTGCTACTTGCATCCAAAATTATCCTTCTCCTAATACAAGTAAGCTCAGTGGATTCACTAGTGATAAGTGCAGTAGGAACGTCGATATTTTCTAAAATATCAATACTAAAGCTATCAGAACAACCAGAACTTTCATTTGTTACTGTTACCGTATAGGTACCTGGCATTGTAACGTCAATACTGGAAGTTGTTTCACCAGTATTCCAACTATAACTAGCTGTGCCATCCACTGTACTACCAATAGCATCTAAAGTAATACTAGTAACAATACAATTTAATTCTGTTTCAGTTGAAGTTATCAGGGCGGTTGGTTTAGACAATATACCCAATACTAGTGTTTGATCTGCCCCACAGTTTTGACCTTCTATAGTTAAGTTCTGTGGCGTGGTATAAGTTTCACCATTTACCGCCCAAGTATAAGATTCACCTTCACAAATTTGAACATTTGTAACTACATCTACTGGCTGTGTGCCGCTGACATCCCAGCTACAGGTCGCATCGTTGAAGGTCGCAGTCTCCCAGCATTCAAGGTCCGTAGGCTCGGCTGGCTGTGTGCCGCTGACATCCCAGCTACAGGTCGCATCGTTGAAGGTCGCAGTCTCCCAGCATTCAAGGTCCGTAGGCTCGGCTGGCTGTGTGCCGCTGACATCCCAGCTACAGGTCGCATCGTTGAAGGTCGCAGTCTCCCAGCATTCAAGGTCCGTAGGCTCGGCTGGCTGTGTGCCGCTGACATCCCAGCTACAGGTCGCATCGTTGAAGGTCGCAGTCTCCCAGCATTCAAGGTCCGTAGGCTCGGCTGGCTGTGTGCCGCTGACATCCCAGCTACAGGTCGCATCGTTGAAGGTCGCAGTCTCCCAGCATTCAAGGTCCGTAGGCTCGGCTGGCTGTGTGCCGCTGACATCCCAGCTACAGGTCGCATCGTTGAAGGTCGCAGTCTCCCAGCATTCAAGGTCCGTAGGCTCGGCTGGCTGTGTGCCGCTGACATCCCAGCTACAGGTCGCATCGTTGAAGGTCGCAGTCTCCCAGCATTCAAGGTCCGTAGGCTCGGCTGGCTGTGTGCCGCTGACATCCCAGCTACAGGTCGCATCGTTGAAGGTCGCAGTCTCCCAGCATTCAAGGTCCGTAGGCTCGGCTGGCTGTGTGCCGCTGACATCCCAGCTACAGGTCGCATCGTTGAAGGTCGCAGTCTCCCAGCATTCAAGGTCCGTAGGCTCGGCTGGCTGTGTGCCGCTGACATCCCAGCTACAGGTCGCATCGTTGAAGGTCGCAGTCTCCCAGCATTCAAGGTCCGTAGGCTCGGCTGGCTGTGTGCCGCTGACATCCCAGCTACAGGTCGCATCGTTGAAGGTCGCAGTCTCCCAGCATTCAAGGTCCGTAGGCTCGGCTGGCTGTGTGCCGCTGACATCCCAGCTACAGGTCGCATCGTTGAAGGTCGCAGTCTCCCAGCATTCAAGGTCCGTAGGCTCGGCTGGCTGTGTGCCGCTGACATCCCAGCTACAGGTCGCATCGTTGAAGGTCGCAGTCTCCCAGCATTCAAGGTCCGTAGGCTCGGCTGGCTGTGTGCCGCTGACATCCCAGCTACAGGTCGCATCGTTGAAGGTCGCAGTCTCCCAGCATTCAAGGTCCGTAGGCTCGGCTGGCTGTGTGCCGCTGACATCCCAGCTACAGGTCGCATCGTTGAAGGTCGCAGTCTCCCAGCATTCAAGGTCCGTAGGCTCGGCTGGCTGTGTGCCGCTGACATCCCAGCTACAGGTCGCATCGTTGAAGGTCGCAGTCTCCCAGCATTCAAGGTCCGTAGGCTCGGCTGGCTGTGTGCCGCTGACATCCCAGCTACAGGTCGCATCGTTGAAGGTCGCAGTCTCCCAGCATTCAAGGTCCGTAGGCTCGGCTGGCTGTGTGCCGCTGACATCCCAGCTACAGGTCGCATCGTTGAAGGTCGCAGTCTCCCAGCATTCAAGGTCCGTAGGCTCGGCTGGCTGTGTGCCGCTGACATCCCAGCTACAGGTCGCATCGTTGAAGGTCGCAGTCTCCCAGCATTCAAGGTCCGTAGGCTCGGCTGGCTGTGTGCCGCTGACATCCCAGCTACAGGTCGCATCGTTGAAGGTCGCAGTCTCCCAGCATTCAAGGTCCGTAGGCTCGGCTGGCTGTGTGCCGCTGACATCCCAGCTACAGGTCGCATCGTTGAAGGTCGCAGTCTCCCAGCATTCAAGGTCCGTAGGCTCGGCTGGCTGTGTGCCGCTGACATCCCAGCTACAGGTCGCATCGTTGAAGGTCGCAGTCTCCCAGCATTCAAGGTCCGTAGGCTCGGCTGGCTGTGTGCCGCTGACATCCCAGCTACAGGTCGCATCGTTGAAGGTCGCAGTCTCCCAGCATTCAAGGTCCGTAGGCTCGGCTGGCTGTGTGCCGCTGACATCCCAGCTACAGGTCGCATCGTTGAAGGTCGCAGTCTCCCAGCATTCAAGGTCCGTAGGCTCGGCTGGCTGTGTGCCGCTGACATCCCAGCTACAGGTCGCATCGTTGAAGGTCGCAGTCTCCCAGCATTCAAGGTCCGTAGGCTCGGCTGGCTGTGTGCCGCTGACATCCCAGCTACAGGTCGCATCGTTGAAGGTCGCAGTCTCCCAGCATTCAAGGTCCGTAGGCTCGGCTGGCTGTGTGCCGCTGACATCCCAGCTACAGGTCGCATCGTTGAAGGTCGCAGTCTCCCAGCATTCAAGGTCCGTAGGCTCGGCTGGCTGTGTGCCGCTGACATCCCAGCTACAGGTCGCATCGTTGAAGGTCGCAGTCTCCCAGCATTCAAGGTCCGTAGGCTCGGCTGGCTGTGTGCCGCTGACATCCCAGCTACAGGTCGCATCGTTGAAGGTCGCAGTCTCCCAGCATTCAAGGTCCGTAGGCTCGGCTGGCTGTGTGCCGCTGACATCCCAGCTACAGGTCGCATCGTTGAAGGTCGCAGTCTCCCAGCATTCAAGGTCCGTAGGCTCGGCTGGCTGTGTGCCGCTGACATCCCAGCTACAGGTCGCATCGTTGAAGGTCGCAGTCTCCCAGCATTCAAGGTCCGTAGGCTCGGCTGGCTGTGTGCCGCTGACATCCCAGCTACAGGTCGCATCGTTGAAGGTCGCAGTCTCCCAGCATTCAAGGTCCGTAGGCTCGGCTGGCTGTGTGCCGCTGACATCCCAGCTACAGGTCGCATCGTTGAAGGTCGCAGTCTCCCAGCATTCAAGGTCCGTAGGCTCGGCTGGCTGTGTGCCGCTGACATCCCAGCTACAGGTCGCATCGTTGAAGGTCGCAGTCTCCCAGCATTCAAGGTCCGTAGGCTCGGCTGGCTGTGTGCCGCTGACATCCCAGCTACAGGTCGCATCGTTGAAGGTCGCAGTCTCCCAGCATTCAAGGTCCGTAGGCTCGGCTGGCTGTGTGCCGCTGACATCCCAGCTACAGGTCGCATCGTTGAAGGTCGCAGTCTCCCAGCATTCAAGGTCCGTAGGCTCGGCTGGCTGTGTGCCGCTGACATCCCAGCTACAGGTCGCATCGTTGAAGGTCGCAGTCTCCCAGCATTCAAGGTCCGTAGGCTCGGCTGGCTGTGTGCCGCTGACATCCCAGCTACAGGTCGCATCGTTGAAGGTCGCAGTCTCCCAGCATTCAAGGTCCGTAGGCTCGGCTGGCTGTGTGCCGCTGACATCCCAGCTACAGGTCGCATCGTTGAAGGTCGCAGTCTCCCAGCATTCAAGGTCCGTAGGCTCGGCTGGCTGTGTGCCGCTGACATCCCAGCTACAGGTCGCATCGTTGAAGGTCGCAGTCTCCCAGCATTCAAGGTCCGTAGGCTCGGCTGGCTGTGTGCCGCTGACATCCCAGCTACAGGTCGCATCGTTGAAGGTCGCAGTCTCCCAGCATTCAAGGTCCGTAGGCTCGGCTGGCTGTGTGCCGCTGACATCCCAGCTACAGGTCGCATCGTTGAAGGTCGCAGTCTCCCAGCATTCAAGGTCCGTAGGCTCGGCTGGCTGTGTGCCGCTGACATCCCAGCTACAGGTCGCATCGTTGAAGGTCGCAGTCTCCCAGCATTCAAGGTCCGTAGGCTCGGCTGGCTGTGTGCCGCTGACATCCCAGCTACAGGTCGCATCGTTGAAGGTCGCAGTCTCCCAGCATTCAAGGTCCGTAGGCTCGGCTGGCTGTGTGCCGCTGACATCCCAGCTACAGGTCGCATCGTTGAAGGTCGCAGTCTCCCAGCATTCAAGGTCCGTAGGCTCGGCTGGCTGTGTGCCGCTGACATCCCAGCTACAGGTCGCATCGTTGAAGGTCGCAGTCTCCCAGCATTCAAGGTCCGTAGGCTCGGCTGGCTGTGTGCCGCTGACATCCCAGCTACAGGTCGCATCGTTGAAGGTCGCAGTCTCCCAGCATTCAAGGTCCGTAGGCTCGGCTGGCTGTGTGCCGCTGACATCCCAGCTACAGGTCGCATCGTTGAAGGTCGCAGTCTCCCAGCATTCAAGGTCCGTAGGCTCGGCTGGCTGTGTGCCGCTGACATCCCAGCTACAGGTCGCATCGTTGAAGGTCGCAGTCTCCCAGCATTCAAGGTCCGTAGGCTCGGCTGGCTGTGCCGCTGACATCCCAGCTACAGGTCGCATCGTTGAAGGTCGCAGTCTCCCAGCATTCAAGGTCCGTAGGCTCGGCTGGCTGTGTGCCGCTGACATCCCAGCTACAGGTCGCATCGTTGAAGGTCGCAGTCTCCCAGCATTCAAGGTCCGTAGGCTCGGCTGGCTGTGTGCCGCTGACATCCCAGCTACAGGTCGCATCGTTGAAGGTCGCAGTCTCCCAGCATTCAAGGTCCGTAGGCTCGGCTGGCTGTGTGCCGCTGACATCCCAGCTACAGGTCGCATCGTTGAAGGTCGCAGTCTCCCAGCATTCAAGGTCCGTAGGCTCGGCTGGCTGTGTGCCGCTGACATCCCAGCTACAGGTCGCATCGTTGAAGGTCGCAGTCTCCCAGCATTCAAGGTCCGTAGGCTCGGCTGGCTGTGTGCCGCTGACATCCCAGCTACAGGTCGCATCGTTGAAGGTCGCAGTCTCCCAGCATTCAAGGTCCGTAGGCTCGGCTGGCTGTGTGCCGCTGACATCCCAGCTACAGGTCGCATCGTTGAAGGTCGCAGTCTCCCAGCATTCAAGGTCCGTAGGCTCGGCTGGCTGTGTGCCGCTGACATCCCAGCTACAGGTCGCATCGTTGAAGGTCGCAGTCTCCCAGCATTCAAGGTCCGTAGGCTCGGCTGGCTGTGTGCCGCTGACATCCCAGCTACAGGTCGCATCGTTGAAGGTCGCAGTCTCCCAGCATTCAAGGTCCGTAGGCTCGGCTGGCTGTGTGCCGCTGACATCCCAGCTACAGGTCGCATCGTTGAAGGTCGCAGTCTCCCAGCATTCAAGGTCCGTAGGCTCGGCTGGCTGTGTGCCGCTGACATCCCAGCTACAGGTCGCATCGTTGAAGGTCGCAGTCTCCCAGCATTCAAGGTCCGTAGGCTCGGCTGGCTGTGTGCCGCTGACATCCCAGCTACAGGTCGCATCGTTGAAGGTCGCAGTCTCCCAGCATTCAAGGTCCGTAGGCTCGGCTGGCTGTGTGCCGCTGACATCCCAGCTACAGGTCGCATCGTTGAAGGTCGCAGTCTCCCAGCATTCAAGGTCCGTAGGCTCGGCTGGCTGTGTGCCGCTGACATCCCAGCTACAGGTCGCATCGTTGAAGGTCGCAGTCTCCCAGCATTCAAGGTCCGTAGGCTCGGCTGGCTGTGTGCCGCTGACATCCCAGCTACAGGTCGCATCGTTGAAGGTCGCAGTCTCCCAGCATTCAAGGTCCGTAGGCTCGGCTGGCTGTGTGCCGCTGACATCCCAGCTACAGGTCGCATCGTTGAAGGTCGCAGTCTCCCAGCATTCAAGGTCCGTAGGCTCGGCTGGCTGTGTGCCGCTGACATCCCAGCTACAGGTCGCATCGTTGAAGGTCGCAGTCTCCCAGCATTCAAGGTCCGTAGGCTCGGCTGGCTGTGTGCCGCTGACATCCCAGCTACAGGTCGCATCGTTGAAGGTCGCAGTCTCCCAGCATTCAAGGTCCGTAGGCTCGGCTGGCTGTGTGCCGCTGACATCCCAGCTACAGGTCGCATCGTTGAAGGTCGCAGTCTCCCAGCATTCAAGGTCCGTAGGCTCGGCTGGCTGTGTGCCGCTGACATCCCAGCTACAGGTCGCATCGTTGAAGGTCGCAGTCTCCCAGCATTCAAGGTCCGTAGGCTCGGCTGGCTGTGTGCCGCTGACATCCCAGCTACAGGTCGCATCGTTGAAGGTCGCAGTCTCCCAGCATTCAAGGTCCGTAGGCTCGGCTGGCTGTGTGCCGCTGACATCCCAGCTACAGGTCGCATCGTTGAAGGTCGCAGTCTCCCAGCATTCAAGGTCCGTAGGCTCGGCTGGCTGTGTGCCGCTGACATCCCAGCTACAGGTCGCATCGTTGAAGGTCGCAGTCTCCCAGCATTCAAGGTCCGTAGGCTCGGCTGGCTGTGTGCCGCTGACATCCCAGCTACAGGTCGCATCGTTGAAGGTCGCAGTCTCCCAGCATTCAAGGTCCGTAGGCTCGGCTGGCTGTGTGCCGCTGACATCCCAGCTACAGGTCGCATCGTTGAAGGTCGCAGTCTCCCAGCATTCAAGGTCCGTAGGCTCGGCTGGCTGTGTGCCGCTGACATCCCAGCTACAGGTCGCATCGTTGAAGGTCGCAGTCTCCCAGCATTCAAGGTCCGTAGGCTCGGCTGGCTGTGTGCCGCTGACATCCCAGCTACAGGTCGCATCGTTGAAGGTCGCAGTCTCCCAGCATTCAAGGTCCGTAGGCTCGGCTGGCTGTGTGCCGCTGACATCCCAGCTACAGGTCGCATCGTTGAAGGTCGCAGTCTCCCAGCATTCAAGGTCCGTAGGCTCGGCTGGCTGTGTGCCGCTGACATCCCAGCTACAGGTCGCATCGTTGAAGGTCGCAGTCTCCCAGCATTCAAGGTCCGTAGGCTCGGCTGGCTGTGTGCCGCTGACATCCCAGCTACAGGTCGCATCGTTGAAGGTCGCAGTCTCCAGCATTCAAGGTCCGTAGGCTCGGCTGGCTGTGTGCCGCTGACATCCCAGCTACAGGTCGCATCGTTGAAGGTCGCAGTCTCCCAGCATTCAAGGTCCGTAGGCTCGGCTGGCTGTGTGCCGCTGACATCCCAGCTACAGGTCGCATCGTTGAAGGTCGCAGTCTCCCAGCATTCAAGGTCCGTAGGCTCGGCTGGCTGTGTGCCGCTGACATCCCAGCTACAGGTCGCATCGTTGAAGGTCGCAGTCTCCCAGCATTCAAGGTCCGTAGGCTCGGCTGGCTGTGTGCCGCTGACATCCCAGCTACAGGTCGCATCGTTGAAGGTCGCAGTCTCCCAGCATTCAAGGTCCGTAGGCTCGGCTGGCTGTGTGCCGCTGACATCCCAGCTACAGGTCGCATCGTTGAAGGTCGCAGTCTCCCAGCATTCAAGGTCCGTAGGCTCGGCTGGCTGTGTGCCGCTGACATCCCAGCTACAGGTCGCATCGTTGAAGGTCGCAGTCTCCCAGCATTCAAGGTCCGTAGGCTCGGCTGGCTGTGTGCCGCTGACATCCCAGCTACAGGTCGCATCGTTGAAGGTCGCAGTCTCCCAGCATTCAAGGTCCGTAGGCTCGGCTGGCTGTGTGCCGCTGACATCCCAGCTACAGGTCGCATCGTTGAAGGTCGCAGTCTCCCAGCATTCAAGGTCCGTAGGCTCGGCTGGCTGTGTGCCGCTGACATCCCAGCTACAGGTCGCATCGTTGAAGGTCGCAGTCTCCCAGCATTCAAGGTCCGTAGGCTCGGCTGGCTGTGTGCCGCTGACATCCCAGCTACAGGTCGCATCGTTGAAGGTCGCAGTCTCCCAGCATTCAAGGTCCGTAGGCTCGGCTGGCTGTGTGCCGCTGACATCCCAGCTACAGGTCGCATCGTTGAAGGTCGCAGTCTCCCAGCATTCAAGGTCCGTAGGCTCGGCTGGCTGTGTGCCGCTGACATCCCAGCTACAGGTCGCATCGTTGAAGGTCGCAGTCTCCCAGCATTCAAGGTCCGTAGGCTCGGCTGGCTGTGTGCCGCTGACATCCCAGCTACAGGTCGCATCGTTGAAGGTCGCAGTCTCCCAGCATTCAAGGTCCGTAGGCTCGGCTGGCTGTGTGCCGCTGACATCCCAGCTACAGGTCGCATCGTTGAAGGTCGCAGTCTCCAGCATTCAAGGTCCGTAGGCTCGGCTGGCTGTGTGCCGCTGACATCCCAGCTACAGGTCGCATCGTTGAAGGTCGCAGTCTCCCAGCATTCAAGGTCCGTAGGCTCGGCTGGCTGTGTGCCGCTGACATCCCAGCTACAGGTCGCATCGTTGAAGGTCGCAGTCTCCCAGCATTCAAGGTCCGTAGGCTCGGCTGGCTGTGTGCCGCTGACATCCCAGCTACAGGTCGCATCGTTGAAGGTCGCAGTCTCCCAGCATTCAAGGTCCGTAGGCTCGGCTGGCTGTGTGCCGCTGACATCCCAGCTACAGGTCGCATCGTTGAAGGTCGCAGTCTCCCAGCATTCAAGGTCCGTAGGCTCGGCTGGCTGTGTGCCGCTGACATCCCAGCTACAGGTCGCATCGTTGAAGGTCGCAGTCTCCCAGCATTCAAGGTCCGTAGGCTCGGCTGGCTGTGTGCCGCTGACATCCCAGCTACAGGTCGCATCGTTGAAGGTCGCAGTCTCCAGCATTCAAGGTCCGTAGGCTCGGCTGGCTGTGTGCCGCTGACATCCCAGCTACAGGTCGCATCGTTGAAGGTCGCAGTCTCCCAGCATTCAAGGTCCGTAGGCTCGGCTGGCTGTGTGCCGCTGACATCCCAGCTACAGGTCGCATCGTTGAAGGTCGCAGTCTCCCAGCATTCAAGGTCCGTAGGCTCGGCTGGCTGTGTGCCGCTGACATCCCAGCTACAGGTCGCATCGTTGAAGGTCGCAGTCTCCCAGCATTCAAGGTCCGTAGGCTCGGCTGGCTGTGTGCCGCTGACATCCCAGCTACAGGTCGCATCGTTGAAGGTCGCAGTCTCCCAGCATTCAAGGTCCGTAGGCTCGGCTGGAGCGGGTTCAATTGTAATCAAAAAACTATTCTCATCGGTACAGTTAGGCGTCGTACCGCTCTGTGCGAAAACATAGATTGTTTGAGTACTCGTAATCTGATCACCAGCATTAAGGGTAACGCCAGTTCCTCCGCTACCGGTATAGTAATTTCCCATGGAAAGTGATGGGAGTACATAGCTTTCACAGGCATCAATATCTGCGGGAGCATCAGCCACAGGTGCAGAATAAACTTCTACACTTACAGAATTAGAATGTGTAAATGTCCCGCTATGAACAACAGTGACCGTATAAGTATAGGATCCTGCCAACAAATTTAAAACAACAGGATTCTGTAAATTTGATGAAAACGAATAACCACTTGGTCCAGTCCCGGACCAAGAATAAGTATTAGAAGAATCTGTACTACCTGCTCCCGAAGGATTTGCATATAGGTTTAAGACAGTACCTTCACAAATCGGACCATTGGAAGAGGGGGAAACATTAATACTTCCACCACCATCGTTCAAATCATTAAAACTAAATGGCTTGTCCGAACCATTACCATGACCATTACAAGAAGAATAGGTATTACCACCAATTACCAGTTTTTTAGCAGCATCACAAGGATTACTCTCATCCATATAACCTCCATCCACTATAAATGCTGAACCAGAGGGAAGTGATAAAATTACATTAGCTGTCCAATCAATTACACCCCCAGAGGAAATAATCATGACATCTGTATTTACAGATGTATGAGCACTTATAAATAAGGTATCAGTCCCCCCTATCCCATCACCAACTATTACCGAATTAATGTGGCCCGGAATATTGGAAGTTAGTGTCACCGAAAAACCACCTTGAATGGAAACTTGATTAACAGTAGGCCCACCCGTCTGACCAGGATAATACGTCGCTGCTACCCAAGTTGTTCCATTATAATATTGCCAAATATTAACATTAGTCCAATTCCCTGAAGCGATTGAGCGATAGTCTCCAATAGTTTGAGAATAAATAAAAGAGCTGAAAAGGAAAAAAAGAGCTAATAATAATTTGAGTAGATTTTGTTGCAAAATACTTTTATTAGATGCCATTTGCTTTAAATGCATTTGAAGGTTTGGAGAATAGGTAAGTCCAATACAGGGAAGCCATAATTAAAATTTTAAGGATAAAACTAATTTTAGGATCTTTAGTTGGACCATAAACAATCAATAGAAGCTTCTATTTCAATTTGTTAAACAATTTTATAAAAAGTCAGAAATGATTTAGGACAAACAAGCAATGGGGAGAGATAAATTGATTTCATGGAATAGGTAGTTTTTTAAATTTCAAATTAATAGCTGTTAGGATTTTGGAAAGATAGCTATTGTGAAAACTTATATTATTAAGTAACTGAATGGGTTATACACAAAATTTTAACAACATAATGGATTCCTCTTAGAAATTGTTAAAGGAGAATTTGGTTTTGAAAAAATCACCTAAATATTTCGATCTAAATTCAACAATTTAAGCTTGTTTAATACTACTTTAAAAAATCAAAATAAAATTAAATCCTATCTTTGCCATCCAATTTTTAGGCATGAAATTCCACGAAGAAATTAATAGGAGAAGAACCTTTGGTATTATCTCACACCCGGATGCTGGTAAAACTACATTAACCGAAAAATTACTACTCTTTGGTGGAGCTATACAGGAAGCAGGTGCAGTAAAAAGCAACAAAATTAAGAAAGGAGCTACTTCTGACTTTATGGAGATTGAAAGGCAGAGAGGAATTTCTGTAGCTACTTCGGTTTTGGCATTTGAATATGACGGATATAAAATTAATATTCTCGACACACCTGGCCACAAGGATTTCGCTGAAGACACTTTTAGAACTTTAACAGCAGTTGATAGTGTTATTGTAGTAATAGATGTAGCAAAGGGTGTTGAGGAGCAAACAGAGAAATTGGTTGAAGTTTGTAGAATGCGAAATATACCTATGATCGTATTTATAAACAAACTTGATCGTGAGGGGAAAGATGCTTTTGATTTATTGGATGAGATTGAACAAAAACTAAACTTGAAAGTCGTTCCTTTGAGTTTCCCAATTGGTATGGGTTACGACTTTAAAGGTATTTACAATATTTGGGAGAAGAATATAAACCTATTTAGTGGAGATAGTCGAAAAAACATTGAGGAAACTATTGAAATTAAGGACTTGTCTTCTGTAGAACTTGATAAATTAGTAGGCGAAAAATCGGCGAATACTTTAAGAGAAGAAGTTGAATTGGTTCAAGGAATTTATCCTGAATTCAACAAAGAGGCTTACCTTAATGGTGAACAGCAGCCAGTATTTTTTGGATCGGCATTAAACAACTTTGGGGTACGTGAATTGTTGGATTGTTTTGTAGCCATAGCACCAAAACCCAGACCAAAGAAAAGCGAAGAACGTTTAGTAAATCCTGATGAGGATAAATTTTCTGGCTTTGTTTTTAAAATTCACGCCAACATGGATCCAAATCATAGAGATCGATTGGCTTTCATTAAAATAGTATCAGGAAAGTTTGAAAGAAACACTCCGTATCTTCATGTTAGAAACAATAAGAAACTGAAATTTTCCAGCCCTAATGCTTTTTTTGCAGAGAAGAAAGAAATTGTGGATGTCTCTTATCCTGGTGATATTGTTGGCTTACATGATACGGGCAATTTTAAAATCGGTGATACCTTAACGGAGGGTGAGGAACTTCATTATAAGGGAATTCCCAGTTTTTCACCCGAACATTTCCGTTATATTAATAATGCTGACCCCATGAAATCCAAACAATTGGCTAAAGGTATTGACCAATTAATGGATGAAGGTGTTGCACAACTATTCACCTTAGAGTTGAATGGCAGGAAAGTAATTGGAACTGTAGGGGCCCTACAATATGAAGTAATTCAATACCGCCTAGAACATGAATACGGGGCAAAGTGCAGTTACGAAAATTTAAACGTGCATAAAGCTTGTTGGGTTCAACCCACCGATCCGAAAAATGCAGAGTTTAAGGATTTTAAAAATGTAAAACAGCGCTACCTTGCCAAGGATAAAAAAGGGCAATTAGTATTCCTTGCAGACTCTCCTTTTTCACTTCAAATGACGAAGGATAAGTATTCTACGATTAAATTTCATTATACATCAGAATATAGTTGATTTTCAACATTTTATATAGTTAAAGCATAATTTTTAGTGTATTTCATCGATTTTTTTATGCATTTTATCTATATTAAAACTTGATTTTGTACATTGACTTCATTAATTTATGATTAGATTATAACCCCAAAAATGATCTACTTATGAGCCCTACTAACCCCAACGTTTACAGTAACGATGAGATTACTGTAACCTACAAACCTAGCGCCTGCATAAATGCAGAAAGATGCGCAAATGAGCTTTCCAATGTTTTCAGACAAACTGTAATCCCTTGGATTAATCTAGACGGTGCTCCTACAAAAAAAATAGTGGAGCAAATAAAAAAATGCCCTTCTGGGGCATTACAATGTAAATCTAATAAGGTATTAGTTTAAAAAGAACGCCTTTGTATAATATACAAAGGCGTTCTTTTTTCCATACCTAAAAAATTCTGACAGAGATTCATGGTATCGGTGGTTGCCCAATGAAATTTTTTTATGCCTGACCCGTTGGTCCAAAATTCAAGGGTATGGGCGGTTGCTCATAATCTTTGATTTCTCCATGGGCATTTTCAAATCTTTGAACATTATCTTTTAAAGCCTTCAAAAGTCTTTTTGCATGTTGAGGCGTTAAAATAATTCTAGATTTCACCTTGCTCTTAGGAGTTCCTGGCATAATGCTTACAAAATCCACAACAAATTCTGAAACAGAATGATTAATAATGGCTAAATTAGAATAAGTCCCTTCTGCCACATTCTCATCTATTTCAATATTTATTTTTCCTTGATTTCTTTTTTTATTGTCTTCTGCCATAACAGTATAATTTATTTTGAAAAAAAAAGCTCCATCTTCTGATGGAGCTTTCAATTTAGTTATAATTCATAGCTTCTTTAGCTCTCATCATTTGGTCGAATTCTTCCTTCGAACCAACAATAATGTGATCAAATCTTCTCACACCAGTTCCGGCAGGAATTCTATGACCAACAATTACGTTTTCTTTCAATCCATCTAGATCATCAACTTTAGCACTCACTGCAGCTTCATTCAAGACTTTGGTTGTTTCCTGGAAGGATGCAGCACTAATAAATGATTTAGTTTGAAGTGAAGCCCTTGTAATACCTTGAAGGATTGGTGTAGCCGTTGCAGGCTGCGCATCCCTAGCTGTAACCAGATTCTTGTCTTCTCTTCTAAGAATTGAATTCTCATCTCTTAAGTCACGTAAGGTAACAATCTGACCTGCTTTTAAATTCTGTGAATCACCAGCATCCTCTACTACTTTCATACCAAAAATCTTATCGTTTTCTTCAATGAAATCGCTTTTGTGGACTAATTGGTTTTCTAAGAAAATTGTATCACCGGAATCAATGATTTGAACCTTACGCATCATTTGTCTTACAACAACTTCAAAGTGCTTATCATTAATTTTCACACCCTGTAAACGATAAACTTCTTGTACCTCGTTTACTAAATATTGCTGAACAGCTGATGGGCCTTTAATATTAAGGATGTCTTCAGGAGTTACAGAACCATCTGATAATGGCATACCAGCTTTAACATAATCATTCTCCTGAACAAGGATTTGGTTAGATAATTTCACCAAATACTTCTTAATCTCGCCTAACTTGGACTCTACGATAATTTCACGGTTACCTCTCTTGATTTTTCCGAAGGAAACAACACCATCAATTTCGCTAACAACAGCTGGGTTAGATGGGTTACGAGCTTCGAACAATTCGGTTACCCTTGGAAGACCACCAGTAATATCACCTGCCTTAGCTGACTTACGAGGTATCTTAACCAAAATTTTACCTACGTTGATTTTCTCACCATCATCAATCATCAAGTGTGCACCAACAGGAAGGTTATAAGATCTAATTGTACTACCCTTACCATCTTCAATATGAAGTGTAGGAATCAATCGTTTATTTCTAGATTCAGAAATTACTTTTTCTTGGAATCCGGTTTGCTCATCAATTTCAACCTGATAAGTAACACCTTGCTCAATGTTTTCATATTTTACCTTACCGGCAAATTCAGAAATAATTACACCGTTATATGGATCCCATTGACAGATAACATCACCTCTTTTAACCTTTTGTCCGTTTTTCACATAAATGAAAGAACCATAAGGAATGTTATTAGTTGAGAGAGCAATACCTGTATTGGCATCAACCAACTTCATTTCTGAAGTTCTTGAAATAACTACATCGACTTTTTGTCCATTGCTATCTGTTGTTTCAACCGTCTTAAGATCTTCAATCTCAACAATACCATCAAACTTAGCAATTAACTTATTCTCTTCGGAAATGTTACCTGCAATACCACCCACGTGGAAAGTTCTCAAAGTAAGCTGTGTACCTGGCTCACCAATAGACTGTGCAGCAACAACACCAACAGCTTCACCTATTTGTACCATTTTTCCGGTAGCTAAATTTCTACCGTAACAATTTGCACAAATACCTTGCTTAGCCTCACAAGTTAATGGAGAACGTACTTCAATTGTCTCTACTGGAGACTCCTCAATCTTCCGAGCAATAGTTTCATCGATATGATCACCAGCAGATACCAACAATTCTTCCGTTACAGGATCATAAACATCATTTAATGAAGTTCTACCAACAATTCTATCTTCTAATCTTTCAACAACTTCTTCATTTTTCTTAAGCGCAGAAACTTCGATACCTCTTAGAGTTCCACAATCTTCTGAATAAATGATAACATCTTGTGAAACATCCACCAAACGTCTTGTTAAATAACCTGCATCGGCAGTCTTAAGAGCGGTATCCGCAAGACCTTTACGAGCACCGTGAGTAGAGATAAAGTACTCAAGAATTGATAAACCTTCTTTAAAATTAGAAAGAATCGGATTCTCGATAATTTCGCCACCACCAGCATTAGATTTTTTAGGCTTGGCCATCAAACCACGCATACCAGTAAGCTGACGAATCTGTTCTTTGGATCCCCTCGCACCAGAATCAAGCATCATATACACAGAGTTAAATCCTTGCTGATCCTCACGAATACGTTTCATGGAAAGCTCTGTTAATTCAGCATTGGTCGATGTCCAAATATCAATAACTTTGGTTATAACGTTCGTTATTGGTAATCAATCCCATATTATAGTTTGCCATGATGCCATCCACCAATTCATTGGCACGATCAATCATGGTGTGCTTTTCCTTAGGAATGATAATATCACCTAAACTAAATGAAAGGCCACCTTGGAAGGCAAATCTATAACCTAGATCTTTTATTTTATCTAAGAATTCTGCTGTTTCTGGAACGCTAGTAACTTTAAGAATGTTTCCAATGATATCTCTCAAGGATTTTTTGGTCAAGACTTGATTAATATAACCAGCTCTTTCAGGAACTGATTCATTAAACAATACTCTACCAACTGTAGTTTCTATAATTTGAGGAACCAACTCTCCTTTATCATTGAAATCTTTTACTCTAACTTTTATTATTCCATTAAGGTCTACTTTCTTCTCGTTATAAGCTATAGTAACTTCTTCCGGAGAATAGAATGTTAGGCCTTCACCTTTAATTTTATGATCAGGTGTAGAACGTCTTTCCTTAGTCATATAATATAGACCAAGAACCATGTCCTGAGAAGGTACGGTAATTGGTGAACCATTAGCAGGGTTAAGGATATTATGTGACGCCAACATTAATAATTGTGACTCTAAAATAGCCTCTGGTCCAAGTGGCAAATGTACCGCCATCTGGTCACCATCGAAATCCGCATTAAATGCAGTACACACTAACGGGTGCAACTGGATTGCTTTACCTTCAATAAGTTTCGGTTGGAAAGCTTGGATACCCAATCTGTGAAGCGTAGGAGCCCGGTTCAATAATACTGGGTGGCCTTTCAATACGTTTTCAAGTATATCCCAAACGACAGGTTCTCTCCTATCGATAATTTTCTTTGCAGATTTTACAGTCTTTACAATACCTCTTTCAATCAACTTTCTGATGATAAATGGCTTGTAAAGTTCCGCTGCCATGTTTTTAGGCAAACCACATTCGTATAATTTCAATTCTGGCCCTACAACAATTACAGAACGAGCAGAATAGTCAACACGCTTACCCAATAAGTTTTGACGGAAACGACCTTGCTTACCTTTTAATGAATCTGAAAGTGATTTTAATGGTCTGTTGGAATCTGTCTTAACAGCAGAAGCTTTTCTAGTGTTATCAAATAACGAATCTACAGATTCTTGAAGCATACGCTTCTCATTGCGTAAAATCACTTCTGGAGCTTTTATCTCAACCAACCTCTTAAGACGGTTGTTACGAATAATAACTCTTCTATAAAGATCATTTAAGTCTGAAGTAGCAAAACGACCACCATCAAGGGGCACCAATGGACGTAATTCTGGTGGAATAACAGGTATTACCTTCATTATCATCCACTCAGGTCTATTCTCTCTGTTAGAGTTAGAATCCCTGAACGCCTCAACAACTTGAAGTCTCTTAAGAGCCTCCATTTTACGTTGTTTTGAAGTTTCGTTATTTGCCTTGTGTCTTAAATCATAAGACAACTCATCCAAATCGATTCTAGCCAACAACTCAATCAAACATTCAGCACCCATTTTGGCGATGAATTTATTTGGGTCGTGATCGTCTAAATACTGGTTTTCAGAGGGAAGAGATTCAAGAATATTTAAATATTCCTCTTCAGTTAAGAAGTCCATCTTATTTAAAGGCTCACCATCTACGTTAGTTGCGTTACCTGGTTGAATAACCACGTATCTTTCATAATAGATGATCATATCCAATTGCTTGGAAGGCAAACCTAGAAGGTAACCTATTTTATTAGGCAACGATCTGAAATACCAAATATGAGCTACAGGAACCACTAAATTGATATGACCAACTCTATCTCTACGAACTTTTTTCTCAGTTACCTCAACGCCACAACGGTCACAAACGATTCCTTTATATCGAATTCTTTTATATTTACCACAAGCACATTCAAAATCCTTTACTGGACCAAAAATACGCTCGCAGAACAAACCATCTCTTTCTGGTTTGTGAGTACGATAATTGATAGTTTCTGGCTTTAGAACTTCACCCCTTGAAGAAGCCAAAATGGATTCAGGAGAAGCCAAACCAATAGAGATCTTGTTAAATCTCTGAACAGTGTTTTTATCTTGTTTTCTTGCCATTATTTTATGGTGCTATCAAATTATTTTGTAATGAAATTATCCCTTTGGGATTACTCTTCAAGTCTGATGTCTAAACCTAGACCTTTAAGTTCGTGCATCAGTACGTTGAATGATTCTGGTAAGCCAGGTTCTGGCATTGGTTCACCTTTTACGATTGCTTCGTAAGTTTTGGCCCTACCAATAACGTCATCAGACTTCACAGTTAAAATTTCCCTTAAGGTACTAGAAGCTCCGTATGCTTCAAGGGCCCAAACCTCCATCTCACCAAAACGCTGACCTCCAAACTGTGCTTTACCACCCAGAGGTTGTTGTGTAATTAATGAGTATGGACCAATAGATCTAGAGTGCATCTTATCATCTACCATGTGACCTAATTTCAACATATAGATGACACCTACCGTTGCAGGCTGATCGAATTTCTCACCGGTTCCACCATCATATAAATAAGTGTGGCCAAATTGAGGAACACCGGCATTATCAGTGATTTCATTTATCTGATCTAATGATGCACCATCAAAAATTGGAGTAGCATATTTGGTTCCTAATTTCTGCCCAGCCCATCCAAGAACAGTTTCATAAATCTGACCGATGTTCATACGAGAAGGTACACCAAGCGGATTAAGAACGATATCAACTGGCGTTCCATCTTCCAAAAAAGGCATATCCTCTGCACGTACAATTCTAGCAACAATACCTTTGTTACCGTGACGACCTGCCATCTTATCACCTACTTTAAGTTTACGTTTTTTGGCAACATAAACCTTCGCTAATTTGATTATTCCAGCAGGAAGTTCATCCCCTACAGAAATAGTGAATTTCTCACGTCTCAAAGAACCTTGAAGATCATTTTCCTTGATCTTGTAGTTATGAATTAGTTCAGCAACCAATTTATTTGTATGGTCGTCAGTTGTCCAAGTTCCAGAAGTTAAATGCGTGTAGTCATCTACAGAATTTAACATTTTCAAGGTGTATTTCTTTCCTTTTGGAATGATTTCTTCACCTAGATCATTATAAATGCCTTGAGCCGTTTTACCGTTTACGATTGTGAAAAGTTTATCAACTAAAACTTCTTTTAAATCGTCAAACTTCTTGTAGTAAATCTCTTCAAGAGCATCGATATCTTCCTTATCCTTGGCTCTCTTTCTCTTATCTTTAATTGCTCTTGAGAACAATTTTTTATCAATTACAACACCATGTAACGAAGGTGAAGCTTTAAGCGATGCATCTTTAACATCACCAGCCTTATCACCGAAAATAGCCCTTAACAGTTTTTCTTCTGGTGTAGGATCGCTTTCTCCTTTAGGAGTGATCTTACCAATAAGAATATCACCAGGTTTAATTTCAGCACCAATACGAATCATACCATTTTCATCAAGGTCTTTAGTCGCCTCTTCAGAAACGTTTGGTATATCGTTGGTTAATTCTTCATTACCTAATTTGGTGTCTCTAACTTCTAACGCATATTCGTCTATGTGGATAGAAGTAAAAATATCGTCGCGAACAACTTTTTCAGAAATAACAATCGCATCCTCGAAGTTGTACCCTTTCCAAGGCATGAAGGCAACCTTCATATTTCTACCAAGGGCCAATTCACCTTTTTCAGTCGCATAACCTTCACATAGAACTTGACCTTTGTTTACTTTGTCACCTTTCTTAACGATAGGTTTAAGGTTGATACAAGTACCTTGGTTTGTTTTTCTGAATTTCACTAAAGGATATGTTTTGGTATCGCTATCGAAGCTCACCAATCCATCTTCTTCAGTTCGGTCATAACGAATTCTTATTTCGTTTGCATCTACGTACTCAACAACACCATCCCCTTCAGCATTAATCAATACACGAGAATCTGAGGCTACTTGTCTTTCTAAACCTGTACCTACAATTGGAGATTCTGGTCTCAATAGAGGAACTGCTTGACGCATCATGTTAGATCCCATCAAGGCACGGTTAGCATCATCATGCTCTAAGAAAGGAATCAAAGATGCAGAAATAGATGCAATCTGGTTAGGAGCAACGTCTGTATAATGAACTGTCGTTGGCTCAACAACTGGGAAATCACCTTCTTGTCTGGCAATAATTTTGTCCTCCAAAATTTTACCATCATCATCAACATTTACAGTAGCCTGGGCTATCAATAAATCTTCTTCTTCCTCAGCACTTAAATAAGTTGGTACATTTTTAATATCCACAACTCCTTCTTCAACTTTGCGGTATGGGGTCTCAATAAAGCCCATTGAGTTAACTTTTGCAAAAACAGAAAGTGAAGAAATCAAACCAATGTTTGGACCTTCAGGAGTTTCAATAGGACAAAGGCGTCCATAATGTGTATAGTGAACGTCACGAACCTCAAATCCTGCACGCTCTCGTGATAGACCACCAGGGCCTAATGCAGAAAGACGACGCTTATGAGTAATTTCAGCCAATGGATTTGTTTGGTCCATAAACTGAGATAACTGGTTTGTACCAAAGAATGAATTAATTACAGAAGACAGAGTTTTCGCATTAATCAAATCGATTGGCGTGAAAACTTCATTATCCCTAACGTTCATTCTTTCACGAATGGTACGAGCCATACGAGCCAAACCAACACCAAATTGGGATGATAACTGCTCACCTACTGTTCTGACACGACGGTTAGATAAGTGGTCGATATCATCAATCTCCGCTTTTGAGTTGATAAGCTCAATTAAATATTTTATTATAGTAATGATATCTTCTTTGGTAAGAACTTGTTTGTCCATACCGATATCAAGACCAAGTTTTTTGTTCATTCTATAACGACCAACTTCTCCTAAACTATAACGCTGATCACTGAAGAACAATTTCTCAATGATACCACGTGCAGTTTCCTCATCAGGCGGTTCAGCATTACGCAATTGGCGGTAAATATGCTCAACAGCTTCCTTTTCGGAGTTAGTCGGGTCTTTTTGTAACGTATTATAGATGATCGCATAATCACCTTGCTGTGCATTCTCTTTATGTAATAGAACCGTTTTTACACCAGCATCAAGGATCTCGTCGATATTATCCTTATCAATTAAAGTGTCACGATCTAATACAATTTCATTACGCTCAATAGAAACAACTTCACCCGTATCTTCGTCAACGAAATCTTCGTGCCAAGTATTAAGAACACGTGCAGCTAATTTTCTGCCTAAAACTTTTTTAAGTCCAGCTTTAGATACTTTAACCTCCTCAGCTAAATCGAAAATTTCAAGGATATCTTTGTCCCTTTCAAAACCGATAGCACGGAATAAAGTAGTTACTGGTAATTTCTTTTTACGATCAATATAGGCGTACATTACGCTATTGATGTCTGTAGCAAATTCTATCCAAGACCCTTTGAATGGAATAACCCTAGCTGAATACAACTTGGTACCATTAGCATGGAAAGATTGACTAAAAAATACCCCAGGAGATCTGTGTAACTGAGACACAACAACTCTCTCGGCACCATTGATAACAAAGGTTCCACTAGGGGTCATATATGGAATAGTTCCTAAGTAAACATCTTGAACAATAGTTTCAAAATCTTCATGCTCAGGATCTGTGCAATAAAGTTTTAAACGTGCTTTTAGGGGCACACTGTAAGTAAGACCTCTCTCAATACATTCTTCAATTGTATAACGCGGAGGATCTATGAAGTAATCTAAAAACTCAAGTACAAATTGATTACGAGTATCTGTAATCGGGAAGTTCTCCATGAAGGTATTATACAAACCCTCATTTCCTCTCTCTTCTGATTTTGTCTCTAACTGGAAAAAGTCTTGGAACGACTTTATTTGAACGTCCAGGAAATCTGGATAATTCGTTTTATTTACAATTGAAGAGAAGTTAATTCTTTCAGCTTGTGTTGCTAACATCGACGAACGAGATTTTGATTAAAGTATAAATGAAAGTGTATATGCAATTATATACACAAAAGGGTTTAGGTCATATCGCGCCGAAAGGCGAGACTGACCTAAACCATATTTTGTAGCTATACGCTGAGCTTACTTAAGCTCAACCTCAGCTCCAGCTTCTTCTAAAGAAGATTTTAATCCTTCAGCCTCATCTTTAGAAACACCTTCCTTAATTGGGTTTGGTGCTCCATCAACAAGTTCTTTTGCATCTTTAAGACCTAGACCTGTTAACTCTTTTACAAGTTTAACAACAGCTAGTTTAGATGCACCAGCGCTCTTAAGGATAACATCGAATTCGGTTTTTTCTTCAGCAGCTTCTTCACCACCGCCAGCAGCAGCACCACCAGCAACAGCAACAGCAGCAGCAGCAGGCTCAATACCGTATTCTTCCTTTAAAATTGTAGCTAATTCGTTAACTTCCTTTACGGTAAGGTTAACCAATTGTTCTGCAAAATCTTTTAAATCTGCCATTTTCTATCGTTTTTGTAAATTTTTAAATATATAATTTGTTGAGTGCGTACACTTTAATATTACCCTTCTTTCTCAGATAGGGTCTTAAGGATACCGGCCAATTTACCGCCTCCAGATTTAAGAGCTGAAATAACATTCTTAGCTGGAGATTGAAGTAATCCAACAATATCCCCAATAAGCTCTTCTCTAGATTTAATATCAACTAGGGCATCTAATTGATCGTCTCCTATATAAATTGCCTCTTCGATGAAAGCTCCTTTAAGCAAAGGCCTATCAGATTTTTTTCTAAAGGCTTTAATTACTTTAGCAGGTGCATTACCTGTCTCAGAATACATCACTGATGTATTTCCTTTAAGGACATTAGGAAGTTCTCCGAAATCTTTTTCAGAAGCTTCCATTGCCTTAGTCAACAAGGTATTTTTAACAACCGCTAGTTTTACGTTAGCTTTAAAACAAGCTCTACGTAGATCTGAAGTGTTTCCTGCATCTAGTCCTGAAATATCAGCTAAATAGATGTTAGGATTATTTCCTAACTCTGCAGTCAACTCTTCAATTACCTGTGCTTTTTGTTCTCTTGTCATTTTCTGAAAGTTTAACTACTTACTTAGTGATTTTTGGATCTATAGAAATACTAGGGCTCATAGTACTAGACATTGAAATACTTTTCATGTACGTACCTTTAGCCGCAGTAGGCTTCAATTTAATCAACGTAGACAATAGTTCATTAGCATTGCCCACCAACTTATCGGCACTAAATGATGCCTTTCCAATTGGAGCGTGAACGATACCAGTTTTATCAACTCTAAAGTCGATTTTACCAGCTTTTACTTCACTTACTGCCTTACCAACTTCCATTGTTACGGTTCCTGTTTTTGGGTTCGGCATTAAACCACGTGGGCCTAATACTCTACCTAATGGACCTAATTTACCCATAATGCTAGGCATAGTGATGATAACATCAACATCGGTCCATCCGCTTTTTATCTTGTCTAGATATTCATCTAAACCAACATAATCAGCACCTGCTTCTTTAGCCTCTTCTTCCTTATCTGGAGTTACTAGGGCTAACACTTTCATATCCTTACCAGTTCCGTGAGGAAGAGAAACGACACCTCTAACCATTTGGTTAGCTTTTCTTGGATCTACACCAAGTCTAACTGCTAGGTCTACAGAGGCATCAAATTTTGTGTAAGTAATTTCCTTTACTAGAGCTGAAGCTTCTTCTAATGTGTACAATTTTGAATTGTCTACTTTAGATCTGGCTTCCTTTTGCTTTTTAGTCAATCTTGCCATTTCAAAAATTTTTAGTTAGGAGCTGTTCCGCCTCTAACTGTTATACCCATGGATCTTGCAGTACCAGCAACCATTTTCATAGCAGAATCGACTGTAAATGCATTTAAATCTTGCATTTTATCTTCTGCAATAGTTCTGATTTGGTCCCAAGATACTCTTGCTACCTTCTTTCTGTTCGGTTCACCTGATCCCTTTTTTACTTTGGCCGCTTCCATTAACTGTACAGCAGCTGGAGGAGTCTTTACAACAAAATCGAATGATTTGTCTTTGTAAACAGAAATTACAACTGGAAGAACTTTACCAGGTTTATCCTGAGTCCTAGCGTTGAACTGCTTACAAAATTCCATAATGTTAACTCCAGCAGCTCCTAAAGCGGGTCCTACCGGTGGCGAAGGATTCGCGGCACCTCCCCGAACTTGTAGCTTAACTACTTTACTTAACTCTTTTGCCATTTTAATTAATTTAGTTGCAGATCTTTCAATATTGGAAGCAAAAAAAGATCTACTTTATATAGTGTAACACTTTATACTTTTTCAACTTGCATATAGCTCAATTCTAATGGTGTCTTTCTCCCAAAGATTTTAACCATTACTTCAAGCTTACGCTTTTCTTCATTTATTTTTTCGATGATACCGTCGAATCCATTAAATGGACCATCAATAACCTTAACAGTTTCACCAATTGTGAATGGAATTGCAACATTAGCATCGGCATCTAAGGCTAACTCATCAACCTTACCTAACATCCTATTCACTTCAGACTGTCTTAATGGCACAGGATCTCCTCCTTTTGTTTCACCTAAAAATCCAATAACGTTTGTAATGGATTTAATAATGTGAGGAATCTCTCCACTAAGATTAGCCTGAATCATTATGTAACCAGGAAAATAAACTCTTTCCTTGTTTATTTTTTTCCCGTTCCTAATTTGAATTACTTTTTCTGTTGGAACTAATACCTGCTCAACGTAGTCCTCTAACCCAAGTCTGGAAATTTCGTTTTCAATATATGTCTTAACCTTGTTCTCCTGTCCACTAACAGCTCGAACGACATACCACTTCTTTGTTAAACTTGTCTCAGACATTTTATTGCTTTCTTTTAACCGATCCAATTAAAATAAGCTTGAATCACTTTGCTGAAAACAGTATCCACTCCCCAAATTGCTAAAGAGAAAATAATGGAAAACACAGCTACCAAAACTGTTAGGCTTTGGGCTTCTTGCCATGTTGGCCACGATACATTATTCTTTAATTCATCAAAAGAATCTTTAATATAATTTACTATTCCAGCCATTATTAATTTTAATTTTGACTTTATTTATTGGATCTCCAGTAAATAAACGTATTTGCACGGGTTGAGAGACTCGAACTCCCGACACCTGGTTTTGGAGACCAGTGCTCTACCAACTGAGCTAAACCCGTCTCTGGGATAAGAACACCATAAAAATATGTCATAGCTTCCCTCTCCCTATAAATAAAAGTCAAGGCGTCCCGCTTTTGCAGGACACCTTAAGACCTATTTTTGTTTTTGGACTTAGTCTAGGATTTCAGTAACCTGACCAGCACCTACAGTTCTACCACCTTCACGGATAGCGAAACGTAGACCAACATTCATTGCGATTGGCTGAATCAAATCAACTGTAATTGTTAAGTTATCCCCAGGCATAACCATTTCAACTCCATCAGGAAGCATAATGTTTCCTGTTACGTCAGTTGTTCTTACGTAGAACTGTGGACGGTAGTTGTTATGGAATGGAGTGTGACGTCCACCTTCTTCTTTCTTAAGGATATAAACCTCAGCTTTGAATTTTTTGTGTGGAGTTACTGAACCTGGCTTACAGATTACCATACCACGAGATATTTGAGTCTTCTCGATACCTCTTAGAAGGATACCAGCGTTATCACCAGCTTCACCTCTATCAAGAATTTGACGGAACATCTCGATACCAGTAATTGTAGAAGTTAATTTCTCAGCACCCATACCGATAATCTCAACTGGGTCACCAGTTTTTGCAATACCAGTTTCGATACGACCAGTAGCAACAGTACCACGACCAGTAATAGAGAATACATCCTCGATTGGCAT